>JAFPKH010000152.1:0-2979 GCA_017424825.1 Treponema sp.
CAGGGCTTCGGCATGAAATCTATTGATAAATGCAACACATGAGCGGGTCCCAGTTGACGGCAAAAAGCAAGGTAACCTCCCTCAAGGGCTCCCTCCTTACTTTTTGCCTACGTCCCACTCCTGTGTTGCAAAAGTCCATTGTTCTTGTCATGCCGAAGCCCTGAGATTAAAAAAAATTGTTGTTGTCCATGCAGACCAATGATTTTTATGGAAATGTATTGTTTGTTCATGCAAATCGATTTCCTTCCAAACAAAAGATTTCAGGGACTCAGCATCATTTTAAACAAATGTGCGGAACGGCATCTTTTGTAAATATGTCGAGTCCTACAACCATTGCTTCAACAGGCGGAAGCATGGTGGCCGGAACGAAAAAAATCTGCACAAGCGCAGCGCGGGCATTCGTAGCGTAGCTTCGAACGAGCCTTTTTTCGGGACGGACACACGCTGGGAGCCTGTTATAAACATATTTTATTGGACTCGACATTTTTATTATCAAAATCCGTTCCGCATATATCCTTTGTTTTTCCTGCTGAGTCCCTGATTGATGCCGCATGCCGTTTTACTTTAACGAAAAAGTCTGGTACAATACCGTTTTGAGGAGAATATGCCATGTGGAAGAATTTTTGTTCCATTCTCACAAGAATGTTTGATTTCAGCGGCCGGGAAAAACGCAAGGGATTCTGGTCGGCGGTTGCATTCGTGCTGTTCATTTTTGCCGCACTTGCATCGGTGGTAGGAATCATGGAGCTGATCCAGCACTTGAGCCGCAGGACATTCAGGATCGGGGGAACCGAGCTTATCGTATATGGACAGGCTGCATTCGCACTTGTTTCTCTGCTCCTTTATTTTCCGCTCATATCTGCCGCAGTAAGGAGACTTCATGACGTAAATGCATCCGGATTCCTTCTTTTGGTTCCGCTTGTGAACGTGATACTTCTGAGCCTCCCCACTTCGCTCAAAGAAAAAAAAGAAAGCGCAGGATTCAGGTACTGGTTCGGTCAGTTTCTGATTCTCACCGCTTTCATTGCCGCATCAGGATTTTTTGCACTTGATTTTTTCGGAAGGAAATTCACTTCCGCCCCGTCAAACGAAAAAGCTGCCGTAGAAGAAAAATCAGCCAAGGAAAGCGCTGAAAAAGACACGGGAAAATCTGAAAGCACCGGAAATCATGAAAAAAAAGAAAGCTCCGCACAGCAGGAAAAATCAAGCCCGCACCTTCTTGATGCAGGGGTAGTCACGATCCCCATCCACGACAAAAGCAAATTCAATTTCATCCAGACCGGAAGCGAGGAACTTCTTGACGGAACGATCACGACCCAGTACATGCACGTCCAGACGCTCAACATCGATTTTTTGAGCAACACCGACATCTACGACTCATTCAACAGCGGAACGGTCATAGGCCATGTGAACCTTGGAGACGAATATACGGTGCTTTCCTTGATCCAGATGACATATCCGCAGGAAAACGATTTTGTAGGAACGTTCTGGATTGAAATAGAATATGGTGACGGATCCGGCTACATAAATGCAGGAAGGATAGACAACCCCTACCGCAACGACAATTATGAGCCGCTTGAGCAGATTCAGATCGGTGAAAAAATCTGGACGATACGCCGCTTCGATTCAATGTTCAGCCTGTACAACCAGATAGACATAAGGGATTATCCGGGACTTGAAGGCACAAATGTGATAGGAAAAATCAAGGCCGGCCAAAACCAGATGGTCATGGTCAAATCCGATGCCATAACGGAGCAGGATGAAAGTTCGGAAGGAAGCTTTTACGGTGAACCATGGATAAGGATAGAACATGAGGGCGTAAGCGGATGGATTCCAGGAGTCTATGCGGAAATAGAGCGCGGAAGCATAAAATACCAGACCCCCGGCGGAATACTTGAAATGGATTTGGGAAAAGGAATCTAAGGAAACCTGATTAATGCCTGACGTATTATCCAGAGTTTCCTAATCCTGAGGATGGAACGCTTCTTCTATCGCCGCAATGACTTCCCTTTCCTGCCATGAAAAATTGAAGCTACGGAAGGGAACGAAATCCAGCGTATAGAAAGTACCAAGGCGCTCCTCTTTTTCTTCGATGCACGGGACATAATCACGTATGCCCTGCTCGTAGATGAGCCAGCACTGGAGGTAAATGAAATCTCCGCCGCTTGTGTACCTGAGCTTTTCAGTGAGCGGACTTTTTATTTCCGATACGCTTATGAAAGTCGATCCGTCCCCGATTTCGGCATTGGCATTTTTTACGGTCTTGAACAGATTGTACGCCTTGAGGAGGTTTTCTTCATCCTCGCTGATTTCCTGAGCTTCACGTGATTTTTTCCCAAGAGCCCTGAACGGATTCATAAAGCGGCTGTACGCGGTGATTATGGATTTTTTGTAGTCCTTTTCCTTTTCGTAGACTTTTTTCTGAAGCAAATCGTCCTCCCTCTGCAAATCCAGAACGGAACCGTCCAGATACTGAGCCGACCGGAAAAATTTCTCCGAGAATGAATTGAATGCACCTGCAACCTTAGGTCTTATCTTATTAGTCATACCCTGATTATCGGCAGGATCCGCAAATTTCCCCCGCCCGTTCAAGCAAAAAAAACAGGGAACCAGAAACCTGAATTCCCTGAATCTCCAAGAAAAAAAACAAAGCGGTAAACGGGAGTCGAACCCGCCTGTCCGGCTTGGGAAGCCTGCATAATACCGATATATGATTACCGCAAACGCTATTCTGATTCTACAGCATCATCCGAATTTTTTCAACAGGAAACCGGCATAAAAACATACATGCCTAGTCCTTGAAAACGTCGCGACAGTCTAATAGAATGTAGGAATGGGCGAAACTTATTTATTTTTTGACATAGAAAGCGCCAACAGCTACGGCGGTGAAGGACACATCTGCTCTTTCGGCTACGTGATTTGCGACGCTGATTTCAATATACTTGAAGAAGACGACATAGTGATGAACCCCAAGGCGGA
>JAFPKH010000017.1:0-14265 GCA_017424825.1 Treponema sp.
AATTTCAACAGGTGAAAAAATCATGTGTTCCCTCGCATATTTTGTTTCAACGATTCTATACGATAACGGGAATAGTTTCAATGCGGGAAAAAATCAAAAAGCCCCGGAAAACAAATTCCAGGGCTTTGAAAATATTTTCGTTGGAAAATCAATATCCGTCGCTCATGCTGCGGTTGATGTCCCTCTGATAAAGTTCCTGATAAATCATGCTGCGCTTTTTGAGTTCATCCTTGCGCTCCTGTGGGAACGGTATGTAGCGCCAGAAGATTGCACGCACTTCTTTGTCAAGTTTCTGGGTTCCGTTGCATTCCTTTGTCATCCAGAGGATATAATCTTCTATAAAGTACTGCTTTACGTCGCCCTTGAGCTTTTTGCCTTCGATGTACTGATAGTACTGTCCGGTCAAGCCTTCTGACATCCAGTCGAAAGAAGCCTTTTCTTTTGCAACCTGCCATCTCAAATCTGCGACTGCGGTAAGGCATGCCACTTTAAGATTGCGCGGGTACATTGGGATTACGATGCGTCCGCGGCTTGTTATGCGGTTCATCCTTTCAAACGGTTCCCAGCAGAAACCTGAATCACCGTAGGTCGGAACCAAAAGAACATAAGGAACGATCCTGTTCGGTATGTTGCGGTGGATTCTCTGGAAGCAGCCCGGATCGATTGATTCAATCTCCTCCAGCTCACGGATAACGTTTTCACGGAATCCTGTTTCCTTTCCAAGACAATGGAAGAATTCCTTGCTCAAAATCGGAAACTGGTTACCCTGGCGGCCGCAAGTCATCTTTGCCATCTGGCGCACGGTAGTCATTTCACCAAGGATTTCCTCAACTCCGACTGAAACCGTTTCTTCCGGGAATTCAGATGCTTTTGATTCAAGGCTGTAGTTTATTTCCTTTGCTTCCTGAAGTTCCCTAAGATAGCCGCTCATTTCTTTGTCCACTTTTTGCAGAGAATGAAAAAGCGTTGTAATTTCGGCAAAAAGCTTGCGCTGTATTTCAGAATACGGCTGCCTGTGCTTGTCAAAACCAATGACCGGATCGTGCTGAGTAAGCATGGTGATTTTGTCCTGAACCTGAAGCTCAAGCCTGTCTCTTTCTGCCTCACGTGAACTCAAAAGGTTTTCCGCGCTCTGCATTTTTCCGTCGTTCTTGCTCTTGAGCTGCTGGATTCTCTGCTGATCGGCTCCCGGACCTGTTTTCTTTTTCATAGGAAGCTCATCGGTCAAACTTGGGGTAAGCTTTCCGGTTGCAATTTCTTTTATCCATTCATCCATGTAAAGGACTGGTTCACCGGTGTTGTTGTCAAGGATTGCGCGTGAAAAGAAATCCTTCTGCTCAGGCGTAAAAAGTGACGGAAGAACCATTCCGTATCTCATGGCCAGTTTTTTGCTCAAAGGAGTCCTTGGGTTCACCATTTTCGGTGCCATTGACCTCAAGAAATTCCAATATGCCGGAATAATCTGCTGGCGGTATGCGGAGCGGTCGTTCCTGTCCTGTGTCGTAAGATATTTTGAAAGAATCTGATGCAGGCGCGGTGCACTTTCGTCCTCTCCAGTAAAGCAAGTCTTGTAATACTTTGGGTCATCAAAAATAGGGTTAGGCTCGTCTTCCCAAAATTTTTCAATCGGCTTGAATTTGCTGACACTCAAATCGACGGCAAGAGGATCCTTATCAGGTTCTGAATCATCGTCAGAATATCTTCCGCTTCCAGATTCGCCGAATGTATAACCTTCTCCATCATCAGGCATGGATTGGTCGTTTGTAGTCGGCAGATTGCTTTCCGTGTCATTCAAAAGGGCCGCAATTTCCGGGTCCATGTCTTCCATTCCACTCATGTCTACTCCCATCTTTTATTTTTCAGTTTTACACTTTCTATAATTACTTTCTATAAATAATATGATATCTTCCAATTATAATATCATATTTCATTTCAGTCCACAGAAAATCCGGCTTTATGGGATGGACACACTATAAATTCGCCTTGTCCCTCTGCAATGCCTTTTCCAATCTTGCAACTATGTCCTTAACGTCAGATTCCGTCTGTATTCCGTATTTTCTGAGCAATGCAGGCTCTATCTGATGGAATTCCAAATCTCCGCCCTGATAGTGGGTGAAAGAATCTGCAAGGCACACAATTTCGGCAAGTTTTTTAGTCTCCACCGGCGCTGATTCAGGAGCATGGTGATAGCGGATGGTGTTGACGATCATATCCGGGAAATTCCATTTTTCGGCGACCATTGCACCGACTTCAGAATGATTCACTCCGGCTACCAGGCGTTCAAAAAGCTCCGTATTAAGGCCGTATTCAGCTGAAAGACTGCTTATCTGATCAAGTATGTCAGGATGGGCGGTCTCAAAGATGATTTTTCCCATGTCATGAAGAAGCCCGCAAACATAGCTGTCATCAATATATGCTTTCTCAGAAGAGTCACGGAAAAAGCTTCTTGCAAGATTGTATGAATAAAACGCAACTTTGTATGAATGATCCCAAAGCATTTTTATATGCTCGGTATCCTCATCGGAAGATAAAGTCTGAACCGAACCGATGGAATAAAGCAGGTTTTTGATTCCGCGCAATCCGGCAAGCTTGACGGCTTCTCCGATCGAATGGCACGGCGTTACAAGCGAAAATGCGGCTGAGTTTACAAGCTTCAAAAGCTCGGCTGTCAAAGAAACGTCATTGGATATTTTCTGAGCAATGTCGCTCATCCTGCTTTCCGGGTCGTTTATGATTTTGCTGATTTCACTGATGTTTTCCGGGAATTCAGGCAGCCCGTCAATCAGAGAGGCGAATTTTGAAGAAAGCTCGGCAATGTCGTTGACCATCTGTGCATTGAACGGCAGAGTGAGCCTTGTTATGGTTTCACCGTCCTCACTGAAAATCTGGTATGTTTCTTCCGTAAGACCGATTTTTTTCAAAACCAGAATCATGATGACAAGTCCGAGTCCTGCGCCTTCAGAATCATCAAGGAGCTGGGCAAGTCCGTCTTCCACTGATTTATACTGCTGCGCCCTCGTTATCTTGTCGTGGATCCTCTTGTATTCATAATAAGTAAGCTCGGCCTTATTGCGCACTTCAATACGGATTTTGTTGTTCCGGGTCTGCATGATAGTCTTTACGTAAAGACCGCGTTCTTTTTGAATCTGGAGATAATGATCGATGTTTTCGATTGTTTCCTGCTTGAAATTCTTCATTCCGCGCAGATAATCAGAACGGTTGTTTATGTCCAGGCCTTTTTCTTCAAAGTATATGCGCTTTGTATTGGCCTTTTTTGCATTGTTCACCAATTCCTTGAGGCAATAGGACAAACTTTCCACCATCTGATCCTGCCTCACTTCGGTAAGGAAAACCTTCAGCACGTCCGCCATATAATCTTCCATTTCGTGAGGGAGGGTATAAGTTGTTATCGTAAGAGGTATTCCTGATTGTATTGCCTTACGGACTTTTGTAACATCAACCTCTATTCTTTCCGCCTGAGCCATAGCATTTCCTTAACGGCCGGTAAAAAACCAGCCAGACTTTTTATAATGATCCTGTTGTCCATCTATTATAACACAGAATCCGATATTTTGAAACATTCCTTTATAAAAGTATGGAGCAGCCGGAAATTGCCCCATGCTTACGGTCAGCGATGGTTCCGCAAATAATCCGTCCATTCCTGCATCAATATTCCGAAAGCGACTCCTACGTTAAGCGAAGCCTTCAGCCCGGTCATGGGAATGGTGACTATCCGGCCTTCTGCCTTTGCCAAAGCTTCCGGACTCACCCCAAGCTCTTCCGAACCGATTATGACCGTTCCTTTTTCCGGAAATTTGAACTCTTTCACTGGGATTCCGCCTGTTTCCAAGACAAAGATTTCTGAATCTGACGAAGAAACAAGCTCATCCAGGGAGCAGCGGGTATAACCCATGGTTTCTATGCACCCCATCGCGCTTCTGACTGCTTTTGGCTGGGCAGGATCCGTGCACATCGGTGAAAGATACACTTTTTCACAGCCCATGGCTTCGGCAGTCCTGAAAATGGAGCCAAGGTTGAACGGTGAACGGATATCTTCCGCATATACGGCCGTTCCAGGGAAAAAATTTCTCTTTTCCACGGTATTTTTTTCCATAGAATGAGGCGCTATTACAAGGTCCCATTCTGCGGGGAACGTTCCTATTATGGCCAGCAATGCATTTCTTGCAACATTGCAGACCCTTCTTTCATCAAAATCTTCATCGGAAAGCAGACGCTCAAGCTCGGCGGCACTGTTTTCGGGAAGCTTCGGGTCGCTCAAAACCACGTTCACGACCGCCTTTGTATATTCCCTGCGGCTCATGGACGGAAAATTATAGCCCGTGCCTTTTTCTGCGATTCCGGCTATGTCACGCTCAAGTTCGCCGAAAGTCAGTGCAAGCTTACGCCTCTTTTGTCCTGCTGAAAGTTCCGAAAGACGATCCGGTGATATCATTTCAAAACCTTAGATCAGAACGCCTGCTTTATAAGATCGAACAAATCATCGCTGGTCATGCTGCGCTGAAGGGTGTTGATCAGGTCAACGTCCTGGGCATCTTCTGCACAAAGGGCAAGCTGCTCGATAGTGACGTTCAGATCTTTAAGGCGTGCCGGAAGATTTGCTTTTGCGATGTGCTGGCGGACATACTCAATCAAAGACTCGACGGCATCATCATCACTTGCGTCAACCGGACATGCGCGGAGGATTTTTGCCAGATGAGCCAGACGGTCCTTACGGAATTTTGCGGCATCCTCGATGATATAAGGGAACAAAATCAGCGTGGTGAGGGATTTCGTAATCTTATATCTTGAATTGATGCACATTGAGATGAGCGAACCCGCACCGATGGAGCTTGATGCAGCGGCCAAAGAAGCCATGCATCCTGCCTGGCTGAAAAGGACTTCCTGAGGAGTGGTTATCGTCAGCGTCGGGGAACCGTCCATTGCATAGCTCAAAAGTTCCACGGCTTTTTCTGCAATCATGTCGCTGAAGAAAGTGGCTTTCTGGCTCAAATATGCTTCCGTGGCAATACAAAGGCACTCTATCGCCATTGATGCCATCTGGTTTTCGGTAAGGGACACCGTCAGATTCGGGTCAAAGAGAACCATCTTGCAAAGTCCGTAGCGTCCGTTCAAAAGGCGGATTTTTGATGAGCGTGAATCAACGATCGGCGTTCTGTCAGTAAAGATGAAAGGCTCGCGGACTGTGGTTGGAAGAGCAATCAAAGGGAGCGGCGCAGTAGAAGGATTAGCCCCGTCAATGAAATCATAGACTTCGTGGGTTTCGTGGTACAGGACAGAAACGGCCTTCGCTGCATTCAGCGTCTTGGAACCACCCACCGCAATCACTCCGTGTATATGAGCTTCGCGGGCAAGGTTCAGGGCATTTTCAACGACCTGAGTGTCAGCAACTCCGGGAATTTCATCAAAGACAAAAAAATCGATTTTCCTGTCTTCCAGAGATTTGACGACTTTTTCAGCATTGCCGACCTGTTTTAGGACAGGATCCATTATGACCATGAACTTGCTGCCGAAATCCTTTACATACTGTCCCAGACGGCTTGTAGTATACGAACCCAAAACGATGTTAGGCTGAATCTTGAAAATAAAATCAGACATTTAAAACTCCCGGCAGCATAAAACTGCCCCTACGTCTATTAACGGAAAAATCAAGGCATTCCTTAAATCAAAACAGAAAGAAGCGGCAAAGAACATCTGTTGAAATAAAAAAAAGGACGGAAGAATCCGCCCTTTTCCAAGAAGTTTAAAACCGTAAATCTGTAAATCCCACACTGTTCTGAAGCTAAACCTTGTGTTATTTACGCTCAAGATTTAGTTTTAACACTCCACCCGTTACTTTAGAGCCAACTTCTTAACCTGCAAAAACCTGCGCTTACAGACCGTAGGCATCCATGATGCGGTCAGCCGTAGCCGCGATTGTCTCTGCATTCAAGTAGTTAGGATCCTGGATCTTGATTTTGATCTGATCAATCAAGTTCTGGCGTACATCAGGAGTTTCATCAGCGACCTTTCCCATGTAGTACTCGGTTGCCAACTCCCTGGCTTCGTCGGAAACATTGATTTCATCAGCTCCTGCCTTCAGACTTGAAACGTTGTTTGAGCGTTTTACGTTCTGGAGGTTGTTAAGAGATTCTACTCTAGAAATCTTATCAATCATCATAGTAACCTTCCTCCCTATTATTATCGGAGTCATCATTTAAAAGTTTAGTATTTTTATTTGAAGAAATAAATACGGCAAATTCACCCAAAACCTTCGTCCGCCCTGAATAATCAGCCAGAATTTCAGTGACCGGGCCGTCGTTTATCTCTTCATGGAGCTTGGTCAGCTCACGTCCTACCACAACCCTTCTTTCCGGGTCGATTTCCGCTATGTCCGAAAGCAGCTTGACCACCCTGAACGGACTTTCGTAGACAACCACGGCGGCATCCATTTCCATAAGCTCACGCAGCCTTTTTCTGCGTCTTCCCGGCTTCGGTGAAAGGAATCCCTCAAAAACAAGGGTCTTACCACCTGCTCCGGCCACTGAAACCAATGTTGCGAACGCACTGGGTCCAGGAATCGGAATCACCTTATGCCCGGCTTTCCTGACTTCACCCACAAGCACGGCTCCAGGGTCGCTTATTCCGGGTTCTCCGGCATCGCTTGCATATGCCACGGATTTTCCTTCATCCAAAAGCGCGATGATTTTCTCAGAGGCAGTTTTTTCATTCTGCGAACGGCAGCTGATCATGGGTTTGCGGATTTCAAAATGGCTCAAAAGCTCCAGAGTATGCCTGGTGTCCTCCGCCGCAACCACATCCACGGACTTGAGCGTTTCAAGCGCCCTGAAAGTGATGTCCCCCAAATTCCCGATTGGCGTTCCAACAATGTATAATTCAGACACGAGTATAGTATAATCCAAGCCCCGCTAATTTTCAAGCGTCAGACAAATACGGTTTTTTTCGCAAAATTTCCCCCTTGCCCTATGTTCATTTTTCCTTAACCGGGGTATAATCTTTACCGATACATAATCAGGCATGGGGATATGGCTTGAATTTTTGTGATATCCGGGAAAATATCACACGGAGAGGGACTCCGGTATTCAAAAAACAAATGGGTGGGTTATGACAAATCGAATTAAAAAAGAGCGGATTGCGTCCGTAGTGGCCGGATCAATTCTTTTCATTCTCGCAGCAATTTTCACTATAGCTATTTTCGTCCGTATTTTTGATTACGGCACGAATCCAGACTCAGACCGCAGTTCACTTTTCAAGCTGGGGCACATGCTCTATTCGGCATACGGATTCTGCAGCCTGCTGATTCCTCTGTTCTTTATCATTTCAGGCTCTTTCTGCTTTGATTCTCACTGGTCGGTGCAAAGGGCTCTCTGCCTTATAGTCTCGCCGATTCCTTTCATGACTTTTGTCATAGCGGAAAAACTCATAAGGGCATCACTCACAAGCGAATCCCATGCGATTGCCTTCGTAAAAATCACGCTGCTTTCCGTCGTTTCGCTCCTCTTGATTGCCGTTGAGTATCTGCTTACGGTCATCATGGCCGGAAAACTCCGCAAAAAGCTCAATACAGCGCAGAAAACCAGCGTCACAAGCGCACCGGTGTTCGAAAGGGATGATTCAGGAAAATCCGATGATTCCGGGCATGAAAACAAAATCGAAAAGTTCGTTGATTCGCTCGTCAAAAAATTCAAGAAACTCACGCAGAAAGATTCCAAGATTACTTCCGTGCCGGACTCTTCATTTTCAGACACGCAGAGTACGGTTGAAATCGTTTTGAGCGAAGGAAAGGGAAGCAACGGAGCAGTTTCCGATGAAACAGTAGACGACGATGATGATTCCACATTCCAGGAACCGACCATAGCGGAAAATTTCTTTGACGAAAAAAAGAATCTCCTTGTTGATTCAGGAGACAGCGAAATCAACCAGTCGCAGGAAGACGAAGGTCCCAAATCATTCGGTCAGATAATTGCATCGCCGTTCAAGAGCCTTTTCAAAAAAGCCCAGGACAAATACAAGGACATCATGGATTACGGCGAAATGCAGGACAAGGAAAATTCTGCACAGGGCACATCCGGCAAAAACCAGGACAATGCAGGAAACGAAACCGAAGCCGTTGACATAAATGACTTTTTCAAAAAACCGGCAGAACGCGTGGTTCTCAAAGAAGACGATTATTCCGACCTTGATTTGCCGCCGCACGAAAAAGTTCAGGATACGCTCACAAACATAGAGAATTCACCGTCACACAGCATACTTGAATACAACGATTACGCCCGGGAAGATGATTACGACGTAAACGAAGAATCCGGTGCAGACGACGCGCAAGATTACGAAGAAAGCATCGTGGAAGACGATGAGGCCGTTCCTGCTGAAACTGAATTCGTGGAATTCCCGGAAGATGAAGAAGACATCATCGGGATGTTTGAAAGGCAGAACCAAAAGCTTGAGGACAACAATTTCCTTGATCAGTTCGAAGCAGAATCAGAACCGGAGCAGGAAGAAGATGCCGCACCTGATGTGGATGAGTACGTTGACGCACAGGCATTCGAAGAAGACAACTCCTTCATTTCAGAAATCCGCCAGAGGATAAGCAGCCGGGAAAATTCAAGGACTCCTGCACAAATCAAGGCGCAAAAGGAAGCGGAACTTGCTGCAAGGCTTCAGGAAGAAAAAGAAGAGGCCGAGCGCCAGAAAAAAATACAGGAAGAAAAACTCTTTGCAAGAATCCGCGAGCAGCTTAAGGAAAGGACAAAAAAGCCGGTTGAATTCAATTTCGTCCCGGATTTGAAATCTGAAGTTTCTGCAAACGACACGGATCTTTCTGACGTATTTGAAAAAATGAACAGGGATGTCCTTAACACGGTCGAGCAGAATCCTGAATACAAGGCACGTTTTGCACAGGAACAAGCAGAGCCGCATGCAGAGCCGAGCATGTCACGCCCGGATCCGGCACCAGATGTCATAAGCGGAGAAAATCTGTCTGAAATACAGCAGAGGCACAAATCTTTCATTGCACGTGCAGAAGCCCTCAAAGCGGCGAAAGAAGCCAAGGCAGAAATGGAAAACCAGACCGTAAATCAGGAAGAACCGGACGCAAGGAGCGTTGATTATGTGTTCGGGGAACAGGAATCTGATCAGGACATGGAAAATCTGTCAGAAACAAGCTCGTTCATAAATGACAGCATAGTGGTCGCGGATGTTTCGGATGATGATGAAGTCGTTGAATCCTACAAAAGCAGCAATGAAGAAATACAGCAGGAAAGCTTTATAGACGACGGCGATGAAGAAGATGATTTCCCGCAAGAAGAAATAGATGCCGAAGATTATGAGGAAGAAAATCAGCAGGAAGAAGAGCCTGTGGATTATGTTTTCCAGGCAGAAAAAAAAGAGCCTCCGAAACCCCAGGGATGGAATTCAGTCTACAACATTCCGTACAATCTGCTGACGGCATACGAGGACAACCCTTACTGGATCATCGATGACGAAACGAAAGCGGCCGCAAAAAACCTCAAGGACACTTTGGCGGAATTCAAGATCGATGCAGAAGTGACAGGCATACAAAAAGGCCCCGTGGTCACGATGTTTGAGATCCTTCCTGCACCGGGCGTAAAGCTCAACAGGATAGTCGCTCTTGCAGACAACATCGCACTCCGTCTTGCGGCAAATTCAGTACGTATCGTAGCACCAATTCCTGGAAGGCATGCAGTCGGAATAGAAGTGCCGAATGCATCAAGGGCAATAATCTCAATCCGCGAATGTCTTGAAGCAGACAGGCCTGAGTGGACAAAAATGGGAGTTCCCGTCGTACTCGGAAAAGACATCCAGGGAAAAACGCAGATCATAGACCTCGTAAAAACACCGCATCTTTTGATTGCAGGTGCAACAGGTGCCGGAAAATCTGTGTGCGTGAACAGCATGATCGTAAGCATGCTTTACAAACGCAGCCCCCGTGAAGTCAAGCTGATTTTGATCGACCCGAAAATCGTTGAGCTTAAGCTTTATAATGACATACCTCATCTTTTGACGCCGGTAATCACTGAGCCGAAAAAAGCAATGCAGGCACTTCAATATTGCCTCTGCGAAATGGAAAGACGCTATGCACTCCTTGACGGAATGTCAGTGCGCGACATTTCTTCATATAATAAGAAGATTGCGGAAAAGCACATTGCAACGGAAAAGCTCCCGTATCTGATCGTTATTATAGATGAGTTTGCAGATTTGATGGCAACTACAGGAAAGCAGCTCGAAGGTGTGGTAGCCCGTCTTGCAGCAATGAGCCGAGCAGTCGGAATCCACCTTGTACTGGCAACCCAGCGTCCTTCAATAGACGTAATCACCGGATTGATCAAGGCGAACATTCCAAGCCGCATTGCATTCATGGTGGCAAGCAAAATCGACAGCCGCATCATATTGGATCAGCCGGGTGCAGAAAAGCTTCTCGGAAAGGGTGACATGCTCTATACTTCAGCCACGGATCCGTTCCCGAACCGCATTCAAGGAACTTTTGTGAGCGACCAGGAAGTTGAGAATATAGTCGATGCAGTCAAATCATGGGGAGAACCTGAATATATCGACGATGAGATTTTCTTTGACGATGATGAAGACGAAAGCTCCGATGACGAGCCTCTGTACAATCCTGACGTTGAAGATCCGCTTTATGAAAAGGCATTGGAAATCGTGGTGCAGGCAGGAAAAGCGTCTGCTTCATATATCCAGCGCAGATTGAAAATCGGTTACAACAGGGCCGCACGTCTTGTTGAAGAAATGGAAGAGCGTGGAATCGTAGGTCCCGCAAACGGAAGCAAACCAAGGGAAATAATCCACATGCCATAAAACGCTGGAAAAGAAAGATTTCCGAACGCTTTAATATATGAAGGGAGTATAAAATGAAAAAAATCATTGCATTGATTGTGATTGCAGCCGGACTGTTTCCGTTGTCTGCAGCCGACACCAAAACGACTGCAAACGTGAATTCGGTCAAGCCTGCAATAGAGGGCGAAAAAGTTGCTGTCAAAGAGTCATGGGGATATGTCATGACTGACAGGGAAAAATATTTTTCCAATGACATGCCTATCACAGACCTCTGTTATTTCAGTGCAGACGTGAACAGCTACGGAGAACTTTCTTCCATTCCCAATCCCAAAAGATTTTCAACGTTCAAGGGCAGAATTCATCTTGTCGTGACATGTACCGGACGTGCGCTCACACACTTCAGCATAGATCCGAACGGAAAATGCAGGCAGGGAATAATCAATGCAATAGCGGCGGCATCAAAAGACTACGACGGAATACAAATCGATTTTGAAAATGTCGGTGCACGTGACAAAGACAATTTTATCCTTTTTCTCAAAGACGTAAAAAAAGCTTTGCCTGAAGGAAAGATTTTTTCAATAGCATTGGCGGCAAGGACAAAAAGCTACAGCGATGACATCTACGATTACAAAAAGATTGCCCCGCTCGTGGACAAAGTACTTATCATGGCCTATGACGAACATTGGTCAGGCGGAAGTGCAGGTCCTGTAGCAAGCATGGAATGGTGCCAGAAAGTAGCCAAATATGCATCATCGATCATTCCGAAAGAAAAGCTTATAATGGGTCTGCCGTTTTACGGTCGTTCATGGGCAAACGAAACCTATGCTTCTGCATGGATTTTCACGACAATGGAAAGAATCATGAAAGAGCACAACATAACATCCGTTGAGCGGAAAGATTCAATCCCCTATTTTGATTTTGACGCAAAAGTCCATGTCACCGCATATTATGACGACGCATATTCTCTGGTCACCAGATGCCGCATGTACAAAGACCTAGGCATAGACAACGTAGGATTCTGGAGAATCGGTCAGGAAGACGTAAGTTTCTGGAAGTGGCTTGAAATAAAATAGAAAAAAGCAAAACAGAAAAAAAACTGAAACAAAAAAAAGGCTGCCCTTGCTGGAAAATCTTCAGCTTAAAGGACAGCCTCTTTTTTATAGCCTAAACCACTGAATTACTTCTTTGTAGTGGTTTTCTTTGCAGTTGTTTTTGCAGCTGTTTTTTTCGCGCCCGCAGTCTTAGTTGCAGCAGTCTTTTTTGCGGCGGTAGCAGTGGTTTTCTTTGCAGCAGTTGTCTTTGCCGTAGTACCGGTCTTCTTTGCAGCAGTGGTTTTCTTTTCTGCAGCGGTCTTTGTAGTAGTCTTCTTTGTTCCAGAAGCTGTACCAGCGGCTTTTCTTGTCGTTTTCTTTTCAGTTTCCTTGGCTGTTCCGGCAGCTTTTTTTGCAGTTGTCTTTGCTGCGCCGGTTGCCTTTACCGTCGTTGTTTTTGCAGCTCTGGTCGTCTTTTTTGCGGTCTTTGCTGCTTCATCGGCGGCTATTTCTGCTGCTGTTCTGCGCTTTCTCGGCTTCTTTTCCGTAGCAACGGTTGCATCAGCTGATTTTGCGGTGGTCTTTCTTGTGCGTGTAGTCGTAGCAGAAGCGTTTTCCGAAGCAATGGTCGTGGCAGACTTCGGTTTGCGTCCCCTCTTTGCAGGAACCTTTACTTCTGAAGATGATGCACTTGCAGCCGCAGTCTTCGGAGTCGTCGTCCTTGTTCTCTTTACGGCAGGCTCTTCTACCGGGTCAATAAAGGATTCAATGACCTTCTTTGGTTCCGCTTTTATCGGCTCAGGAACCTCCTCTTCATTGAAAAGCTTATCGATAGGCGGATAGCTGCTGAATCCAAGGCCAGAAGGCTTTTCTTCAGCAACAGGAGCAGCAGGAATCACCTCTTCCTCTTTTGTCTCAGGAACAGCAGCCGCTTCTTCGGTTTTATCGCTGTCGAAATCAGAAGAGCTTACGGTCGTTGATGAATTGCTGAATACAGTCTGTTCCGGCAAATCCGTTTCGGTATATTCATCTTTTTTACCGAAAAGTTTGTTGATCCAATCTTTGACACCCATATTTTTAGAATCTCCTTTTGAAAATTTATTTTCTCTAAAATTATCGCCCGTTTTAGGAGCGGCTAAATCAGCCTTCAGCACTTCGTATCGAAGCTTACATTCCACAGCGGCTATCAAAATAACCACATATGCAAAGTAATGCCTGAAGTCAGAAAAATCCGCAAAATAATTATACACCCCATGGAACAAAACTGCAAATATAAAGGGCGTTATAAGGATATTTTTTTTCTTGATTGAATATACGAATATTCCCGAAAGCCCCGAACAGATTGCATGAACAGCTATTGCCGGCCATCGTAATTTCGCATGCAAAACGGCAATGTACAGAAGCGTTTCAAAACAGCCCAAAGTCATTCCGCTCAGCACCGAATACGAAAAAAATGCCCCCTGCCTGACCTTTTTTGACGGCAAAATGAAAAGCAGAAGCATTTTTACGCCTTCTTCCACAAGTGCAAGACCCAAAAATTTTACCAATTGTGAAAACTGGGAACCATCTATATACTTATCCTTTACGAGATCAATCCCCATTATAGGTATGAAAGCAAGCAGACCAAGCAAGCAGGCAAGTATGCCGACAGTCTTTTTGAAATCCTTTACCAAAAGCGCAAGGCACAGGAAAACTGCCACTAATGGAATGAAACTGAGCGCTATTGGAATAATCATACCTATAGGATAATAAAATTTCTTATATTATTCAATAGTAACTACCTACGGATTGAATCAATCAGCAGATTTACCGTCCGGCGTGTATCTTCTATGTCTTTGCGGCCCTCAACTGCCAGTCGAAACACACCGCTTTCGATCAGAGTGTAGAATATGTCGGTCGTCTGCTTTATAGGGACTTCCTTGAATTCTCCGTTTTCCTTTCCCCTGATTATGATTATGTTCAGCATGTGCCTTAGCTTGAGTACACGGCGGTCAACGCGTTTTCCGGCATCAACGCCTGTTTTCTGAACCTGAATCAGATATACCAGAAGAACACGGAAAAATTTCTTGTTTGCCTCGCATTTGTCAAGGATGTGGGTCAAAAGCATTTTAAGGCAGTCCGCAGCAGAAATGCCTTCCTTAAAAATGATTTCCCTCAGCTGATCTTCAAGGGTTCCCGTCAGCTCCTTTATGCTTGAAACAAATATTTCCTGCTTGTTCTTGAAATAAATGTAAAGCGTAGTGCGGGTGATTGCGCATCTGTCGGCAATTTTCTGAAACGTTACGTTTTCATAGCCTTCTTCGGTAAAAAGCTCAAGTGCTTTTTCAAGGATCTCATGCCTGCGCTTTTCATGCTCAACAATTATTGCCATGCTTTTTATCCGTTCCTTCCGTTGTAGATATATAAC
>JAFPKH010000153.1:0-6823 GCA_017424825.1 Treponema sp.
AGTCCCATCTGGCGGTAATATTCAGCAAGGGTAACGCCCGTATATACAGATGCTTCACGGGATGCGACCGGCATGGAAGACGTATTGCAGATGATGATGGTCCTTTCCATCAAAGAACGTCCTGTACGAGGATCCTTGAGTTCCGGGAATTCGGTAAGCGTTTCGACGACTTCACCCGCACGTTCACCGCAGGCTGCGATGATTACAATGTCAACGTCGGCATTGCGGCTTGTCGTGTGCTGGAGAACAGTTTTTCCGGCTCCGAAAGGTCCTGGAATACAATATGTTCCTCCACGGGCAACAGGGAAGAACGTGTCGATAAGGCGGACTTTCGTGACCATAGGCTCCACCGGGTTCAATCTTTCCGCATAGCAGTTCACGGCACGTTTTACAGGCCACTTGAAGCTCATGGAAATGTTAACGGACTTTCCCTTTTCGTCAACGAGAGTGGCGATGGTGTCATGAATCTTGTATTTACCGGCCTTTGCAACGGATTTCACCGTGTATGATCCGAGGAATCCATAAGGAACCTGAACTTTGTGGGTGAAAGGTCCTTCAGGAACCGTTCCGACGGAATCGCCTGCAAGCACTTTGTCGCCTGCTTTTGCTGTCGGGGTGAATTCCCATTCTTTTTTTTCGTCCAATGCAGGAAGGTAGACTCCCCTTTCAAGGAAGTTGCCCGAATGTTCTGCCAGAAGAGGAAGAGGATTCTGCAATCCGTCATAAACCTGTCCCAAAAGACCGGGACCGACTTCTACGCTCAGAAGATCACCGGTGAATTCGACGGAACAATCTGTCGAAATTCCCTTGGTCATTTCATAAATCTGCATCTGAGCTGTATTTCCACGGACACGGATAACCTCACCTTTAAGGCTCTTTCCGTCTACTTTGACGAAACCGACTTCATTCAATGAAACTTTTCCGTCAAATTCTACAGAAACCAGGTTCCCGTTGACCGCAACTACTTTGCCTTTTGTATCAGTCATTTCTTTTCTCCAAGAATCTCATCATAAATTTTGTGGTACGAAGCAAGGCCTTCATCCCGGTTGAATTTCTTCATACGTTCAGTCAGCATCAATTTAAGCCCGTAACTGTAGACCGCATCCACAGAGAACATGTCCAAAGGCGCAATCTTGTCCAGAACTCCAAGGCGGTATTCATTGAGGAACTGCTCCGCACTGAGCGGACTATCCATACCCGTTGCGGTACGGGCAGCCTGAATGACCTCACCGTCCGTAGTTATCGGAACCAAATTCGCCTCTTTCTTCATTTTCTGTGCACGAACCTGAGCCAATGCAAATCGAAGGTTACGTTCTTTTTCATACCATTCATCAAGAAATGCAGAGCCAGTCGACACCTTTTCACGCGGAGGCTCAAGACTCAAATTCTGCGCCACCTTCCTGTCTTTTTCATTCATGAAGCGCATGCACAGGTCTTTAAAATACTCCGTCGTAATCGGCAGTTTTGCTGTACTTTCGCCGTTTACCGTGAAAGCTGGAAGCTGTGCTACTAAATAATAGAGATGTTCCACTACTTTGTTTCCTTTGTTTCCGTTTCAGCCGACGCAGGCTTTCTTCCCCTTCTCGCAGGCTTTTTTGCCGGAGGCTCATCTGATTCTTCGACCGATGCCATATCTCCGGAAACCTGTCCGTCAGAAAGACCCGCTGCAGCCCTTTTCATGAGTTCAGTCACCTTAGGATTCAGATATAAACTGAACAGACCCGCAACCTCTTCCGCACTGAAATCATAGAATGCGCTTCCGTCCTTTGCACCGATCCTGAATCCTGATGTAAGCGAAGCATCCGCATTGATTTCCAGTCCCTTTGAAATCTGGGTTTTGAGCGCAGTCTTAAAGCTTGCTTCCAAAGCCTTGAGATCCTTTGCCGAAAGAAGGACGGTCAGATCGTTGGTCTCTGAATTTGCAGCCCAAGCCTTTACGGTTTCAGGAACGAGCTTTTTGAGCACGTCTTTGTCCAATGCGCTTTCCGTAGCTGATGAAACCAATGCAGAAAGCTCCCTGTTGATGCCGTCGCGGAAAGAGATGATAAGGTTCCGTCCAGCCTGGGTGATTGCATCCTCACTGGCCTTTTCCATTCTTTCAGTTTCAGCCTTTGCATTCTTTATGATGCCGTCAGCTTTTTCCTCTGCCTCTCTTATAATAGAAGCGGCTTTTTTTTCAGCCTCGGACACAATGCCCTGGGCTTCTGTTTCTGCAGTGGCGACACCGTCTCTTTTGATTTTGTCAATCAATTCCTGTAACTGGACGTCCATCGTAACCTCTCTATTTAGAAAATTTTTTTTTGATTAATGCCTCAAGTATTAATCAGTGTATGGGACACTCAGAAAAGCTCATTGCAAATGATTCCTCCCTGATGCCCTGCGAGTTTAAAATCCCGGAAATGCGGCATTCTAAACGTTGCGTTCAAGTTTTCCGAAGTTCTCCGCCTAGAATTCAAAGCAATACTTCGTGACCTGATGGTATTTTTCACCTGGGCGCAATACCGCCGAAGGAAAATCAGGCTTGTTCGGTGCGTCCGGATATCCTTGAGCTTCAAGGCACAAGGCACCCTGGTTCTTGTATCCGAATCCTTTTTTGCCCTTTATTCCGTCTATGAAATTCGCCGTGTAAAGCTGGATTCCCGGCTGTGTCGTCTTCACCGTCATCTTTCTTCCGCTTGCAGGATCCTTCACATAGCAGAATTCCCTGAGCGTCCCGTCGTTCTTGTAGCCTTCAACACAGAAAAAATGGTCGTATCCCGGAGCGACTTTTTCAAAATCCTTTCCGATCAATTTTGGCGAAGTAAAGTCAAAAGGTGTTCCCTTCACGCTGATTTTCTTTCCCGTGGGTATATGATCCCCGCCTATCTCAAGCACTGAATCGCTGTCGAAATAAAGCTCCTGATCAAAAACGGAGCCGCCGTCATAGCCCTTCAGGTTGAAATACGCATGGTTCGTTATGTTCAGCGGAGTGGCCTTGTCCGTAACTGCATTGTATTCTATGGTAAGATTATTGTCAGAATCGAGCGTGTATGTCTGCGTAACATCCACGTTTCCCGGGAAATTCTGCTCACCGTCCGGGCTTGTCCTACTGAACTCAACGCCAAGACCGTTTTCAGTGCTGACTATGCGTGAGTTCCAGAGCATTTTTTCCCAGCGGTCGAATCCTCCGTGAAGGGTGCGTCCGAAATCATTGTCGTCAAGCTTGTATTCCTTTCCGTCCAAAGTAAAAGAGCATTTTCCGATCCTGTTGGCAAAACGCCCGACGCATGTACCGAAGCATGATGAATCCTGAACCCAGCCTTCAAGGGTTGAAAATCCAAGGAGAACATCGACGGTCTTGCCGCCGGCTTTTTTTGAATCCGGTAAATTTATGCTTGTGAGCGTGCATCCGTAATCAGATGCTGAAAATGACATGACTCCATTGGAGACAGTATAAAGGCTTGCTTCGCTTCCGTCAGAAAACACGCCGAAACTCTTTTTTTCGATAGTCAGAATACCCATGAAATTTATTATACAGCGTTTTTTTGAAAATGCAAGCATCGGCTTGATTTATTTAAAACTTAATGGGAATTTTGAAAAACGCTTCAAAAGTGCCTGCTACCTGAGCATTTCGAGAATGAATTCTACTTCGGTCGTAGTTGTTTTCAGCTGGCGTGCTATTTCCGGCACGGTCATGCCCGTATCGGCGAGTTCGATGACCTGATCTTTCTTGCTTTTTTTAGGCCTTATCGGATTTTCCGAAATGATGATTTCCGGTCCTGAGGCATTCTGCGCCTTTGGTTCATCAGATGCTTCCACCTCAAAGCTTGACCTTCTGACTATGGCGTCGATTTCCTTTGAAAAAGAATCCCCGGCAGCTGATTTTTCCGCTGTTTTGGCTGCCTTTTCCACAGTAACACGGCTTTTTTCATGCTGATATGCGGCGAGAGGACCCCTTTGGCGTGACGTAACCGGAGTTTTTTCCTGCGGGACCATGTCCTTTTCGTCAAAGAGATTGTTTTCAGGCTCAGGTTCTGTTTTAGGGACGGTTTTTCTTACAGTTGACCTCGTCCTTTTTGGCGGCTGCACTGAAGAAGCCTCATATTCCGGGACAATGCTTTTTTTGGGATCATTTCCCAAAAGCCTGGACTGAAGCATCGTAGACTTTGCGCTGCTGTCAAGTTCCTGCCTGAGTATTTCTATGTGCCTGTCAGTTTCTGCCGTAATTTCCTTGAGCTTGGCTATTCTGTCCTCGATAAGGCTTACGTTGCGCTCGGCGTTGCGGTTGATTTCCATCATCATGTTGTCAAGCTCGTCGCGGGTCTTGTTGAGTATGTCATCAGTTGAAAAAATCTTCCTGAACCTGACTATCGCCAGAAGCCACATGACAAGATTGAAAATGCACAAAAGTATTATGAGCACTGCCATAGACCAAAATCACCCCGTAATATCAATATGCCGTCCCAGCCGGGGATCAGATATCTCGACCTGCACCGGAACGTTTTCCTCTTCCTTCTCATCACCATCACCGTCTTTTTTACCGGAAAGAAGCCCGCCCTGAGATGACGCACCCTGCCTTCCGTCCTGTTTGACCGTTGCGGCGTTACCGTTTTCCTTCGGGGTCTCCTTGACGGCCTGGGATTTTTCAAGGTTGTCCCTTGCCGCCTTGTTGATTCCCTGCTGATTGGCAACCTGCGCCATCTGGTTTTGAGAAGCATTGAATTTCGCTATGTTGTCTATCTGTGAATAAACGGTAGACAAATCAATTGGATGTATAGCCATCTGGTCCCTTTATGTCGTCAAGGTTAGCGCTGTATTTGCCGCGCCGGACGAGTTTCGTCTGATCGTCAAAGTAGAAAGTGACTGCCTTGACCTCGTTCTTTACTTCATCCATTATATCGCGCACGTAAATCTTTACGCCCGGATAGACGGTGCCGGATGCATTGACTTTTCCCACGACCTTAAGATCCTTGAGGCGCGTTTCAAGCTGGGAGATTTCCTGTGCAATGCTGTCGCTCTGCTCGTTGATTTCCTGCTTCCTCGTAATAAGGTTGCTGAGGTTCTCTTCCTTGTCTTTCGGAAGTGCACGGCGGACTTTTTTCTGCTCCTCAAGATGCGCGATTTCCTTGTCAACTTCCTCAAGCTCGGTAACCAGCTGCTTCTGGTTGTTCTGAAGCTCGACTATGTGCTTCTTTGCTTCCGGATCCATACCTGCTTCAAGTATAGTCTCGACGCCACCGGCATTACCGATTGTCTTTGCAGTAATTTCCTCGGTTGCAATGAGGTGACCGCCGCTTATCTGGGCACGCTTTCCCCTGAGCACGATCTTTTTCTTCGCGTTGACCTCAGAGTTTATGATGCTGTCATTTACTATGACATATTCACCGGCATTGATGGTTCCGTTTTCGACGTGGTGCGCCCAAACAGTCTTCGGAGTGATGATTTCACCGATATGACGGCCGACGAATCCCTGTGAAATGACGATGTCCCCACCGGCTTCTATGCGGCAGCTTCCGACAGAACCGAAAATCTCGACGTTTCCGTCAGCCTTGATATTGAATCCGTCTTCCACGTTTCCGCGCACGATGACCGTACCCATGAAATCGATGTGTCCAGTCTTGATGTTGACGCCTTTCTCTTCCCTGACCGGCTCGACCGAAATCTTGTTGCCCTGAAGAAGGACTTCTCCGTTGCATGCAGCGACGATAGTGCATCCATCTTCGGCAAGCCTTACGTTCTGACCAAGAGGAATGGCGATGTCCTTTCCGTTCTTTGCTTCCAGATAGCGTCCGAGAACGGTTTTTCCGCCCTTACCCTGCTCAGGAAGCATCTTGACCGCAAGAGTCTGTCCTTCAACGACGTTCTGAATCATGTTCATCTGCTTGAAGTCAATCTGGCCTGTCTTTGATTCTTCAAGATGAAGCTTGGTGCTGTCCGTCTCAAACTTATAGTCGATGTATGCATCCCTTCCGTCCTGTGCCTTGACCGCAGCCGCAACTTCATAAGGAATATTGTATACAGGATTGTCAATGAACGCATTGATTTTCTCATCGCTGATACCGGCAACGACACCCTGGATCCTGAGCTTCTGCTTGATGCTGTCCGCAGAAATTTCGGAACCGCTTGGTCCTGGAGAAGAGGCAAGGATTGAAGCGCTCATTTCATCAGCCGCGATGTCTACGCTGAATATGGCATCCCCCGCAGAGACATGCTTGTAGATTCCGACATTGACGTACTCACCTTCAGTACCGTCCTTGCAGAGCTTTTTGATGAGAGGCTCGTCTATTTCCACGGTGTCCGGGCGGTTTATGTCGGCAAGCACAGAATTGACGGCAACAGGCTTTCCACCACCGACGGGCAGAAGAACCTTGAGGTTGATTTCGCTTCCGAAATGGCGGATGTAATAGAGTCCGTCCGTAACGATAATCTTCTCTTCCTCTTCCACGACCTCTCCGGTTGCAGAAACTTTCTTTTCTTCCTTGCTCTTTTTGACGTATTTCGGATTCTGGTATACGTTGAGCACCCATGGCTTTTTACCAAGACCGAGCATACCGTTCGAACCGCTTTGTATGACTTCGAATTCAAGGTGGGCAACCTTTGAATCAAGCTGGACCGCCGCATCTTCAAGGCAGTCTTCAATAGTGTCTCCGCGGACTTCAACAGATTTTATCTCATTGTCAATCTCTAAAAGGACGCTTAAATCAGAACGAATCTTATCCAGTGTTACCATCACCGCTCCTTAGAAAATACCTTTTCTTATGCTGGTCAGCTTTGCTCTCAGGCGCATGTTAGCTTTCGTATGCAGCTGGCTTATGCGGCTTTCGCTGACGTTCAAAACCTGCCC
>JAFPKH010000154.1:0-7753 GCA_017424825.1 Treponema sp.
ATGTTTCGCGTCCTGAATTTTCATAGCTAAGCTGTACTCCGGCTCTTTTTGCAAGGAATTCGATCGATGCTGGGAAAGAAAGCTTTTCCATCTCCATGATGAAGTTGATTACCGTTCCTCCGGCCCCGCAACCGAAGCAGTGGTAGAGCTTTTTATCCGCAGAAACATGGAACGAAGGCGTCTTTTCGTTGTGGAAAGGACAGCACCCCGAAAAATCCGAGCCTCTCTGTGTCAGCGGTACATACTCGCCTATGACCTGGACGATGTCGGTTTTTGCGGAGACTTCATCGATTGATTCCTGCGATATGAAAGATGCCATTATTTTTTCAGGTACAGTGATTTTGCCGCATTGTGCTGTGAAAGCGTCTTCGTGAATTTGTGGGTTCCGGCGGCTTCATCTGCAAGGACAAAATAATAGCAGTCTGTTTCCGCTGGATCTGCAGCTGCTTTTAGTGCCGTAAATCCGGGGCTTGCGATTGGTGCCGGAGGGAGTCCGTAGTTCAGGTATGTGTTGTACGGGCTGTCTATCTGAAGGTCTGCATAGAAAAGCCTTTCTGGATGCGGTTTTCCCTGTATCTCGGTTATGATGTATTCGATCGTGGCGCATGATTCGAGCTTCATCCAGATTTTCAGCCTGTTGGTGAAGACTCCTGCAATCATCGGTGCTTCGGAAGGATCCTTGTATTCGCGCTCCACTATGGAAGCAAGGGTTACGACCTTGAGGATTTCTTCTGCCGTTTTGTTCTGGAGCGAAGGTATTTCTTTTGCGCGCATGAAAAACGTGTCCGCAAGTCTCCTGACGGCATCTTCAGCCGGAATGTCCGCGACGAAATTGTATGTGTCCGGGAAAAGGAATCCTTCGAAGCTTTCCGCCGGGATTCCGTATTCATCGAGAAGTTCCTTGCTTCGGCATGCCTTGAGAAAATCTTCTTCCGGGCAGATTCCTGCTTTTTCCATGAGGGGGGCCACCTTTTTTATCGTGAGGCCTTCCGGTATGGTGATCGACACATATTCAGGCGCACCGGTGCTAAGTACTGCCGCAAGCTCCTTTACTGACATGGCGCTGTTCAGCTCATAGAACCCGGTCTTGACGCCTTCCTGCTCTATTCCAAGGTATTTTGCGAACCTTATTGCGTAATAGAAAGCCTTCCAGCTGCGGACGAGCTTCATGTCCTCAAGGTCATGAGAGATTTCGACGACCGTTTTTCCAGCCGGAACCTTGTATTCCACGGAATATGCTTCTTCTTGGCTTGTCATGGGCTTCAGGTTGTATGAAACGAACGCATACAGCCCGACCCCCGCGACCGCAAGGATTGCAATGAGCCAGATCAATATGACAACCGGAACCGGTACGTGTGATTTCTTTTTGTTTTCGTTTTTATCGCCCATAATTTAGATTTCTATCTCCTGTCCTTCAACGGCAATGTCTATGTCCGTCTTGTTATGTCCGGAATAATCCTGGTACCATTTGGCCGCCTTAAGCATGGAATAAATTTTTTTATCTCCGTAGATCGGTTCATGGTGGAAAAAGAAAAGCTTTTTCGCGTGCCATGTATTTGCAAAATCGACCACGTATGAAAATATGCTGTGGCCCCAGTTTGCCTTTGCTATGGCATCTTCACCGGTGTACTGGCTGTCCATGATGAGTACGTCGGCGTTGTCGAAGAACCAGTTCTTTTTGTTGTTCTTGTCGAAGTCCCTGTCATGAAGCTCCACGTCGGTGCTGTAGATTATCTTCTTTCCGTCCTGCTCGAATGAGTATGAATATGAATTTCCCGGATGGTGCATCTTCTTGCAAGTGATCTTCACTCCGTCTATGTAAAAAGGCTCCATCTCGTGGATTAGATGGAAATTGAACACTTTTCCGACGTTTTCCCATGCTCCGTTCTGCGGAAAATACGGGCATCTGCTCTGCTCGGCAAGAATCCTCTCTGCAGCCGGGAAAGTCGAATAGAAATCGATCGTGCTTGATTTGTCGAATATCGGCCAGAAAAACGGAAGACCCTGCAGATGATCCCAGTGGAAATGCGACATGAGTATGTTATAGTGCTTGTCTTCAGGATGTGAGCCGTTGACTCCGAATTCCCTGAGTCCGCTGCCGCAGTCAAGGATGAACTGCTTTCCGCTGTCTGAAACGATCTCAACGCAAGGAGTGTTGCCGCCTATGGTTCCGTAAATCCATGGAGGAAGCGACGCAAGGAAACGCATTTTTGCATCTTCTGATTCAACGTCTTTTGCGGTTATCCTTTCGACGACCGCCGTGATCTTTGCCTGAACCTGCCTTGTTGTCAAAGGAGCCGGTAACGAGCCTCTGACTCCCCAAAAATGAATTTTCACTTACCCTCCAGCACCCGGAAAAATCCGTAAAAGCAAATTTTGTAAGGGGCTGCTTGCCAGTACCCCGGAAAGTTTCGTCTTTCAATTATAGAATTAATATAAAAAAAAATAAATAGGCAACGTTGAAAAAACTCATCTGCCGGTCAATAAACACGTATGCAAAGTCAAAAAAAAAGCACCGGCTTGCTACCGATGCTTTCTTGCTGGGGAGTGAAGGATTCGGACCTACGAAGGACGAGCCAACAGATTTACAGTCTGCCCCCTTTGACCACTCGGGAAACTCCCCATTGTCCATCAATCGCTTGATGAACTAAGCCGCCACAGGGACTCGAACCTTGGACCCCGAGATTACAAATCACGTGCTCTACCAACTGAGCTATAGCGGCTTGTAGCGTTGAATGTCTCAACGATGTTTGTAATATATATGATTTCACCAATCATGTCAACACCAATTCAGGAAAAATTGCGGAAATTTTCTAAAAACCCGCTTTTTTTGCGTCCAACAGGCTTTCATACAGCGGAATGTACCTTGCCTGCGCCACTTTCTGCCATGAGAACTGCTTGCGGACGTTTTCTGCCGTGTGTGCGATCATTTTTGCGAACATGTCGGATCCTGCCCTGGACTTGATTTTTATGAGAGGCTCCAGCATTGACATAAGCTCTTCCGGCGTGTTCTTTTTATATAGGAATCCTGTTTCTTCATCTACGATCTTGCATAGTCCTCCGGTTGCGTGTGCGACTGGAATGGTTCCGAAAATCTGTGCGATAAGGTCTTCAAGCCCGCACGGTTCGAAATAGCTCGGAAAAATCGCCATGTCTGCGGATGCCATGCACAAGCGTGAGAGAAATCTGTCATAGCCCCTGAAATATACGCACTTTCCCTCATGCTTTAGCGCGACCTGAAGCAGTTCCCTTTCAAGCTCCGGCTGTCCCTGCCCGATGAAAATGAAACGCACGGGAAGCCCTTTTGAAAGTATTGCGTCCGCGGCCTGGGTAAGCACTGTTATTCCCTTCTGCCAGACGACCCTTCCGTGGTATGCTATGTATGCCAGGTCTTTTTCCTTTTCTTCCTTTATGTATCCGTATGTTTCTATGCCCCTGAGCTTGTCCGCCTCAACGGGTTTTTCGCATGCATATTTTTCAAGGAAGTAGCTGCGGCATAGGTATTTTCCTTCGAGGTCACCTGATTCAGGATCGAATGCATACGGAAGAAGCGACGCTTTTGTGTCCGACGGCGTGTACCGCGATATGTCTATTCCGTTGGTTATCCCTATGATCTTTGTGTTTCTTTCCTGGAAAATCCTTGAAAGACCGGCTGTATCCGTCATGCCCGAAAGAATTTCCTCTGCGTACTGGGGTGAAACCGTCGTGAGGCACGCTGATTTTTCTGCAAGCAGGAATGGTTCCACGCACTGTCCGTTCGTTCCGTATGAAAGTATTGAATCAGGAAGTCCCGTGTACCATCTTGCATCTCCGAATGAATCGAAGCTGTGGTGGTATCCCGGCCCTGCGTTGTGTATGGTCACAAGGCACCTGGTTTTTGCGTATGTTCTCCCTGCATGCGGATTCCGGCTTTTTTCGAAGTCAACGAACACCGGAACCAATGCCGTCGGTGCATCCTGGCAGTGGATTATGTCAGGCCTTTGGGCAGCGCCTTCAAGCATCATGCCGTATTCGACGACCGCTTTCTGGAAAACCGTGTTCATGAGGTGGACGTCTGCATGTCCCTGTCCGTGCCTGTGCGATGGATCGGCTGATTCTTCTTCCTTGGTGTATGTGTAGACCGCCTGTTTTCCGCTGAAGCACCGGTTGTTTACGAGTATGATTTCGACTCCGTTCAAAAAGCCGCGGGAAAACCATACTTCATGCATGGCACCGGCAGAGTCTATTTCTACGCGTTTTTTCCATTCGCTCCTGAATCTTTTCAGTCCTGAAACGTCCGTGCACCCGTACATGGGCAGGAAGACAGTCACTTTATGTCCCAGGGATGCAAGGCTTTCTGAGAGCGAGCATGACACGTTCTTTACGCCGCCTGCTTCCGCAATTCCTGCATATTCACGCGTTACCGTCCAGATGTTCATGCTTTTATGCCTGCCAGATCAGGACGGAGAATTTCCGCGCCGTTTATGTACTCGCTCTTGCGTTTGAACCCTTCCGGAACATAGGCCGTAATCATTATTCTTATGACTTTGGGAAGCATCCCCCTTATGACCGGTTCCTGAGAGCAGAAAAGAGGTATGACCGATGTGTCAAGCCCTGTGTTTCCGCATCTACGGAGAGCCGTCGCAGGATTGAGTGCGTCAAGGTCGGGTGTCACGGTAAACTGGATGTTCACTATGTCGTCTTCCGAAAGCTTGTTTCCGCTGAACATCAGCCTGCACAGCTTTCCTACGCTGTCGGTTATAGATTCCGCCGTATTTTCAGAGCATGCGGCACCGCGTATGCTGCAGAGTCTCTTATCGTTCATCTTGTGCTCCATTGAACGTCCGCCTAATCCGATTTCTTTCCTGCATAAGCGCCCATGAGCTTTTCCATTACGTCGGAAAGATTCCCGGATTTTGAGAAATCGTTGAATTTGGGGTATTTTTCAAGCATGCCGGCAAACTGCTCCAGCTGCTTCATGCTGTTTTCAAGCTGCAGGATTTCGTCCGCCTGATCCTTTACCTTTTCCTTTATAACTTCGTTGAGGTTCGCAAGGTAGGCTGAATATGTCTCCTTCGCAAGATTGTAGAGGTTTATGTCGGGGACTTTTGACGAAACAAGCTCGACCGAATCCACTGAAATGCCTTCGAATTCACCGAGCCTTGGAGAAAGCGCCTTTTCCACCTGATTTTTTGACAGAACCGATGAAGCCGGAATCTGGTCGCCCTGTCCTCCGCCTATCATGTATGCAGACACTAAATCAGCGGCAAGAACGGATTTTGTCCTAAGGTACTCTTCAAGGCTTTCTTCCTTGTTTTCGATCGCACCTTTTTTTACGAGCGAATGTATTGTTTCGGGGCTTACTGAAAACACCGTCCTGACTGTGAACGAGTATGAAAAATCAGGCTTAGGGTCAAGGAGCATCCTGTATATCTCAGCAGAAGGGAGCGTTCCTGACACCGTCTGCACGTATGAATGTTCCTTCATGTCGTAGAGCGAAATGTTCACGTTCGTTGGAAGCAGCCTCTCCCATCTCCAGAGAAACTCACCGTATTTTATGGGTTCCGGATAAAGACCGCCCGTCTTTGTCGTAAGCACGGCGCATTTGCCCGGTTTTACATAAAACGATATCCAGCCGATGAAAAAAACGGCTGCGGAAAAAATCACCAGAAGAATCAGGTTGGCGAAAAATCTCTTAACTTTCATTGAAAATCTCCCGGGCTGTGTCATAAGTAGTCCATGGACTTTTGCAGCTCGTTCGATTATATTATAATTTGACGGGTTATAAAAGCCCCGGACGGTTATAAAAATGGGAAAAAAGAGCTATCTGCAGAAACAGGAACGTAAAAACAGGACTTCATTCCTCTACAGCCTTGTCTCAAGGTCGGTTCTGTTCATTTTTCTCTTCACGCTGACTGTCTTTGCTATATATCTGTCTGGTAATTTTCAGGGCTTCCTTGACAGCACCCAGCGCTACCTTCTGAAGATATGCTCGATAGGATGCGTCCTCCAGGTCATAATGTGCGTGTTCGGTCTTGTCCTTAGCGTCATAATGTTTTTCGTTACGTTCAATCCCAAGTACTGGATCTATTTTTTCATCGACCTGATTCTGATTGCATTTTCCGTCGCTGGATTTATGCTGATGTACGTCATAGCTTTCCTTTCATCCGGAATCTGATTTTTAAGGAAGATTTTTGCCCGGAGAAAATTTTTCGATCTTGCATCCAAGCGGGAGAAACACGAGAAAGCCGGCGTCTCTTGCCGTAAAAGTCACCGGAAGAGATTTTTCAAGGCTGATTTTTGATATCCTGTTTGAAAGGCTCGGCATCCCTTTTCTGCGCATTGCACCGGTGCCCCATTCAAGCCCTTCTGTTTCAAGCGTTCCGCTGTCATAAAAAGACGGAATCCTCGCTGCCGATATGACGTCTGTTTTTCCCAGTCCCCCGGCAGAAAGAAAACCTCCGTCACCAAGCCGCACGGCAAGCTGTTTTCCGCATATCCAGAAATCGGCGTGTGCATCAGATGCGAAAGTCTCGTAGATTCCTATGAAATGGTCAGCCCTTCCCCCGTTTCCCCCGACCAGCGTTATTATGTCCCGGTACGTTTTTCTTTCTTTGGCAGACTGGAAAAGAGCTAGTTCGGTGTCAGAAAAATCCTTGTCCGCAGGGCTTTCCATGATTTGTGCATGAGGATATTTTTCAAGAAGCTTCCTGTCGCTTATGCTGTCCATGTCCCCGATGATGATTCCGGGAGAAAAATATTCCCTGCCGAAAAATCCAGCATAGAGTTCCAGGGTGTCAAGGCCTGAGTCTGCTGCAACCGTGAGCGAAGGACTTCCGGCCCATGAAAAAAACTTCTCCGTGAATTCTGGCTCCGGTGATTCGCCGCCTGTAAAAATAACGATGTGCATAGCTATTTCCTTCTTTTGGTGATATAATTCCATACCATGAATTCAATTGCAATACCTACAGAACTGAAAAAGGTCGGAGAGATTTTCAGACAGCACGGTTTCAAGGCATATCTTGTCGGCGGAGCTGTCAGGGACATACTAAGAAAAAAAATCGGGCATGACTGGGATCTTGCCACGGATGCTACGCCCCAGGATGTCATGAAGATTTTCCGCAGGGTGATTCCGACGGGCATTGCGCACGGAACTGTCACCATACACATATTCGGAAAGGAGATTGAGACCACCACATTCCGCACTGAAAGCGGATACACGGACGGACGGCATCCCGACAGCGTGAAATATGCGGCTACGATCGAGGAGGATCTTTCAAGGCGTGACTTCACGATAAACGCTATTGCCGCTGATCTGGAGGACGGACATCTGGTTGATCCGTTCGGCGGACAGGAAGACATAAAGAAAAAGATAATCAGGACGGTTGGTTCCCCGCTGGACAGATTCGGTGAGGACGGACTCAGGCCTGTGCGTGCGGTGAGGTTTGCGGGGCAGCTCGGATTTTCGATTGAACAGGAAACATTCCGTGCGCTGAGCGATCCCGAAGTCCTTAAAAAAACTGCGTCCATATCAATAGAAAGGTTCCGCGACGAATGGTGCAAGATGATGGTGCTTGAAAAACCGTCCGTATGTCTCAGGCTCCTTGAGGAAACCGGAATGCTCGGAATATTCATCCCGGAGTTCGGTCCGTGCAGGGGATGCGAGCAGAAGGATGCAAGGGGCTACCACGATTTTGACGTTGCCGACCACATTTTCTATGCTGTTGACGGTGCTCCGGAAAAAAATCTTGTGGTGCGTCTTTCCGCATTCTAC
>JAFPKH010000155.1:0-3934 GCA_017424825.1 Treponema sp.
AGGCACCGGCGTCACATCCTCATACAGAACGGCATTTTCATTCTCACCGGACCTAACGTATTTTACCCTGATCTTTGAAACACGGCTTCCGCCTACATCAGAAACCGTTCCCTCAAGCTTGTAATTGTGGGTCGTGGTACCGTTGTCATCTTTCGTAAAGTAGGACGGGCTATCCTTATTTATCTTTCTGTCCGCGCCGTCTTTCAGCTCCAGATTTGTGACCGCAAGAGATGGAGCCGCATTGTCCCCGTAGACCAAATAGAAAGAGTCGTTTTCAGGTGACGCAGTTCCGTTGAACGGTTTTGCCTTTACGACCACGGTATAGTTCGGTTCAGAATCCGGGCATCCGCTTATAGGTATGGAGAAGGTGTATACGGTGCTGTCAGTTCCGTCCACAAGATCCGATGCCTTGATTTTACCGGAAACCTCAGTAGGATGCTGACCGCTTTGGAGAGCCGCGTTAACGGATTCATAATGACCGGCATAATACATGACCGTATAGGTGACCGCATCATCCACGCCGGAATCCTTTATGAGAGCCTCTGAATCATGGACTGAAAGATTAAGCCTTGAGTCCTGGCTTGAAGGATTTCTCATGAGGGACACTTTCCTGTACGCGTTTGCCTCGTCACATTCAATCCAAGGAGCCTTTCCGTTGCTCATTATTTCGAATCCGTACCAGCTGTCGTTGCTCGCTATTATTTCATTTCCGTTGTCATCCTCACCGTACACTACGATTATATATTTTCCGCCGGCAGGGAAATTGTATGTGGAAGGAAGACGGAGATTGTACGTTTTGTCCTGGACAGGTGAAAGAGTGAATGCAGACACCTTGCTTTCGTTCATAAAACATTCGCTGTTTGTTTCGGAATCAAAAACAAGGAGCGCGGGGCTTTCTGTGTCAGGCTCGCATCCGTTGCCCTTTGCCTTGTAGATTTTTATGGAAAGTTTTCCCGGATCCAAAAGCGCACTGTCACGCCCGGACTTGACGTTTATGCTGAACGTGTTTCCGTTTCCGACCTTGTTCCACACTTCTTCTTCAAGACCACATCCGGAGACATGGTATTTCGGGGAGTTGTTAGGATTGATGTTCATGACAAGATGCTTGTGGTCGGTTCCGTTGTCGTATGACATGTAATTGTATGTGCCGTATTCAGCACTTCCGCCGTTTTTCCTCATTGCATCCCGGATGATTTCCTGACCATCCGCTGAAACCATGTCAGACTTGTAGTTTCCGATCAGCATGTTCATGTAATCCGATGCATCCAGCCCGACTTCTACAGGAAGACCGCACAAGCCTACTGCAAGAGCTTTCATGCCCGTTGGAAGATATGCAGTCCTGCTCACGTTTCCGGCCTTGTCCTTAAGCTCAACGGAAATCCTTACCGTCCTTCCCTCTTTCATTACAGATTTGTATTCTTCATCAGTAAGAACGTCACCGGTAAACCTTAAGAGGCTCATGTAGTTTTTCTGGAGCAGCTTTTCTTCAGGCTTTTTTTCATTGAATTTTTCCTGAGTGGCGGCGGAGTAATTTGCAAGGACGACGGATGTATTGGCTTTGTCAAAGTCGCGGAATTCAGATTTTGCAAGCGGAATTTCACCGGCATCGTCATACGCTCGGATTTTCATGTATTCAATGCTGTGTCCGTCTGCAATGGTTCCGGTAATTTTGACCGAGCGTCCGTAATCATTTGCGGTCATTCCTTCTATTGCACTCGGATTTGAAACCAAGAAAACAGGAGCCGTATTGTCCACGTCAAAAGAGCATGAAACTTCAGGTGATTCCCTGCCGGATTCGTCATGGGCTATAACGGTGATTATATAGGTTCCGTCTTTCAAATCATCAAGCACAATTCCGTTGCACTTGTATTTTCCTGATGATTCGTCATACTCGAAAGCGGCCGACCAGTTTTTTTTGTCATCTTTAAGCACCGCATAACCAAGGCCCGTGTATCCTTCTGGACTGTCGGTGTTCCTAAGAGCAGCAATCTGGATGTCCTTGACGTTGGTATCGTCTTCGCATGTTCCTTCTATAACAAAGGTGGATCTGACGACCGCGTTTATCTCAGGAGAAGTTATCTTGACTATAGGAGCCAAAGTGTCAACTGCAGGACCAAGGCCGATTATATCGCACCCGGAAAGTCCGAAAATAAAAAGCGGAACTGACACCAACGCAAAACAAAGACCTGAAAAATACTTCCGTCCAGAAATTTTCATGGCAAACCTCCTGCCGAACAAATCAATGATACCACAATTCAATAATATTTCAACCCAGATGTATCGGCATGATTCCTAAATTTCAGCACTCCGTCCGCTATATATAGTGCATATTTTAAAACAAAAACAACAGGAAAAGACTTTGGAAACAGAAATTATTAAAAATCTCTTAAATCATTCATTTTTGAAATCCAGCCAAAAAAAAGCCGGACGAATTTTTGGTTCATCCGGCAAAATGGAGTGTTACTACAATGACATGCAGCTTCAATGCAGTCATCATCCTGGACCCTCCCAAAGTAAGGACACTTCAGGAAGCTGCTATTTGTGGGACACCCGGAAAAATCCCCGGATGTCATTCTACCTTAATTAACGCTTGAGGTTGATTACTGTCTCAAGCATTGAGTCACCGGTCTGGATCGTCTTTGCGTTTGACTCGAATCCTCTCTGGGTTACGATCATGTCGGTCAGCTGCTCGGTAAGATCGACGTTTGACATTTCAAGGGTTCCAGCAAGGAAGCTTCCCTTTCCTGCAGTGCGTGCCTCACCGATGTTTGCCATGCCAGAGTTGATTGACTCTGCATATGTGTTGTCGCCCTTCTTTTCAAGACCGCCCTGGTTCGTGAAGCTTGCCATTGCAATCTGTCCGATTGTGCGTGTAGATCCGTTTGAGTATACGCCTGTGATGATACCGTTCTGGTCAATGCTGAAGTTGTCAAGGTATCCGAGAGTGTATCCGTCCTGGAAGTAAGCCTTTGTGGTGCTCTTTGACGCGCTCTGTGTGATTGTGTTCTCGACGCTTCCGATCGTTCCCAAATCCAGGTTGATTGTCTGGCGGTATGGGTTTCCGTTTGCATCAGGATTGCTGTCAGGAACATTGTATGATGCCTGGAGAATGATGTTTCCGGTCGGGTTTGATGTGTTTCCTGCGCTGTCTGTAACGGACTGGAGAGTTCCAAGGTTGTCGAAATTCAGCGTATAGACATTGTTCATGCCGTCCGTCGTTCCGATACCTGCCCTTGTTTCAGTTCCAACTTCTGCAGCCGGATCAACCGTGATTGCGACCGTCCACTGGTTCGGGTTTCCTGGAACTTTCTGGAAATCCATGTGCAGCTGGTGTGTGTTTCCGTAAGAATCGTAGATGTCGATTTCTGTCTGCCATGTTCCCTTGATGATGTCTGCTTCAGTCGGATTTTCCGGAATCTCAGGAAGGTTCTTGTCAAGGTTGCAGAGATAGCGTACTGTCTCGGTTGCTTTCGGCGGATCTTTCTGTCCTACAGGAATGACCAGGTCTGTAGTGCTTGCAGAAGTCTGTACGATCTGCTCACCGTTAACTTCCTGAGCCATCCATCCCTGTACGCGGAGTCCGTTTGCAGGGTTTACCAATGTTCCGTTTGCATCGACACCGAATACACCTGCTCTTGAATAAAGGGTCTCCTCTCCGTTTTTAAGTACGAAGAATCCGTTGCCCTGAATTGCAAGGTCAGTTGAAACGCCCGTTGACTGGAGGTTTCCCTGTGTGAAGATTGTGTCGATTGAAGCGACCGTCATACCAAGTCCGACTTCTTTCGGGTTAACGCCGCCGACTTCTTCACCAGGACGTGCCGCACCGCTGAGCTGTTGGCTGATCATGTCCTGAAAGTCTACACGGCCTTTTTTAAATCCGTAAGTATTTACGTTTGAAATGTTGTTTCCAATAACGTCCATGCGTGTCTGGTGA
>JAFPKH010000156.1:0-2526 GCA_017424825.1 Treponema sp.
AGCGAGTTAACAGCAAGAACAAAATCTGCCTGATAATCTTCAGTATAATCTTCCCATTTGGAACAGATCATCCGGATGTTTTTACATCCCTCCTGCTTAATGCTTATTGCCAGTTGTTTCAGCATAGCCGGTGAAAAGTCAAGAGCAAGGATCTCTTTTGAATACTTGGAAAGCGGTACGGAAAAATTACCGGAGCCGCAACCCAGATCAATAATCTTTTTCCCTTCTCCAAAGATTTCCTTTAACTTATCCCGCAAGGAAACAGAATCCCTGTACAGATTGTATTGCCTCGAATAGGTCGGAGCCAGTTTATCCCAAAACTCCAGTTCCACTCTGTCATCAAATTTTCGGCCGGACTTCCGTTCTGCATCCCAACCCTGGTCTTTTTGCCATAAATCATCTACATTTACTGATTTTAACTGGTACATAAGCACAACTCCCTGCTTCTTTAAGTATAATCTTAAGCAATATAGCCGCTATAAAGTCAAGTACAATTTTTATAAACGTTGTGCCGGTTTTATGCCATGAAACCTTATTTTTTGAGAAGAAACAGGTTTTAACGACGGCAATATGGATAAAAAACGTCCTGTATTGTATTATGAATAAAAATAGTTTATAATAAATATAAACTATTAAGGCTTTAAAATTAATTAAAATTTATTTCTGTTAATACTACGGAGCTAAGCCATGGGAATCCGGGAGCGGTATTATACGCCTGTAGAATTTGCCAAATTATTTAATATTGATAAACAAACCCTGATTTATTATGACAACCAGGGAATTTTCACACCTGCCTTTAAAAAAGAAAACGGGTACCGGTATTACTCCGCAGAGCAGATTGTTTTATTCAGCATACTGCTGTCTTTACGTAAACTGAACATACAAGGACATCTGCTTGCTGAGTACAATAAAAATCCTTCTAATGACAAATTAACAGAAATGCTGAAAGACAAGATTTTTGAATATAATGAAACTGTAGAGTCCCTTTCTCATAAGATCGAGTGCCTCCACGCTAAGATTTCCTCTATTCAGAAATCAAACAATCTTCCCATTAATAATATTATGCTGATTCCTCATCACCGGATATATTGTCAGCGCAGCGCCATAATTCATGAAAATACTTCTTACAAAGATGCCCTGTTAGCAAGCACGCCGCTGATCAGCAGTTTTGCGACAAACCTGTTGACACATCAACTGCAGCTTTCTTTTATGCCCGTTTTTAAAAATCTGTCTGATCTGAGCGAACCCCATCAATACAGAATCGTTCTGCTTACCAATGAAACAAAACTATTTACAAATCCCTTGGAATATCCTCCGGCATTATATCTTACCTTGATCATCGAAGGAGCTTTCCGCCAGAATGCTTTGCGGTATATAACTCTGATGGAAGAGTTTATGGACAAAATCGGTCTCACCTATAAACCGTTAGCTTTCATAACACCGTGGCAGACTTTCAACTGTTTTGAAAACGAAAAACGAAAACTTACCAAGATAGAACTTAACGTCTCGTATGAATAATCCGGTTCATACGGGACGTTAGTCTTTTAAAAACTATTAATTTGATACTTTCTTGCACAACACTTAATATAAAGATACTATATCAAACATTTCCGAAAGCATTTTCCCTGTCCTTGAATCCCAGTCAAATAACAGCACCGCTTCTTTCCCGCTGTATAAAAACTTTGCCTTTCCGTTTTCAATCACGGCGCTCTGGCCCGGGGTCATGTCCATCCACTTCGGCGTTCCGGTCTGGTTGCAGACCACAACAGGCAACCCCGTCCGTTGTGAAGCCAGTTCCCAGCTCGGTAATGGAGTTCCCGTTTCCTTTGTAGGAGGCCAGGCAGCTATATCGACAATAATTTGCGCGCCTTTGTCCGCCAGAACGCGGGGATAATTTAAAAACCAGATATCAGAGCAGACCAGTACTCCTGTTGCCACACCACTGCAGACAACAGAATTCAATTTATTATCGTTGGTTGACCATACTTCTGCGCCAAAACCCACATGGGCAGACATTTTGTTGTGCCGTCCCACCGGTTTGCCGTCGGGACCGAAAATCAGGCAGGAATTCCTGTAACAGTCCGCCTGTTTATCATATTCGCCGGCGCCAAGGAATAAGCAGGCGCCATACTTTTTGCACGCCTCTGTTAAAGACCGGATGTCTTCAGAAGGCTGCGGTTTTATTTTTTCCTTCTGTTTCGGATCAATCACATAAAAATAGTACCCCTGCAATGCTGTTTCAGGCGTAACGATCCAGTTGGCGCCGTGCCGGCCGGCTATGTGAATTGCTTTTTCTATTTTTTTAATATTTTCTGCCTGGGGCCCCTGGGCTACATCCAGATGACACAAAGCAATACGTATAGATTTATCCGGACTGCCTTTTTTTAAATTGTCCGTATTCGAAGTATTTTCTCCGGTTCCTGCAGCAAAACCCGTACAACACATAATGAGACAAACAAACAGAAGCAGGAAATGAAACTTTTTAGCCTGGGCCTTGTTGACGAGGATGTTGTAGTCGTAGCCGAA
>JAFPKH010000157.1:0-10452 GCA_017424825.1 Treponema sp.
CAAAAAGCGGCGTGACCGGGACAGGACGCAACCCGAGCATGAAAAACCAGTTCAGCGAATGCGGAGAAAGCTTCAGTGCATACAACGTGGGAAAGCACAGGCACCAGAGCGAAATCCAGAGAAACTGCACCCAGATTGCGGGAAAAGACGTGAACGTAATCTTCACGCCTCACCTTCTTCCGCAGAACCGTGGCATACTCAGCACAATCTACGCTCCGCTGAGCGACGAGGGGCTTAAAAAAATCTCAGGCGAAAACCCTCTTGCAAAAATCCGTGAAATCTACGCGGACTTCTATAAAAACGAGCCGTTCGTGAGGGTTCTTCCGGACGGTGTTGATCCTACCACAAGAACAGTGCGCTACAGCAACTACTGCGACCTCCAGGTTTACCTTGTGAACGGCGGAAAAATGCTTGAGATAATCAGCTGCCTTGACAACATGGTCAAAGGAGCGTCAGGTCAGGCCGTACAGAACATGAACCTCATGTACGGATTCGACGAGCGGACGGCAATCGATTTCATTCCTCCGGCATTCTAAGGGAACGGCCGTTTTCCTCCCCCTTTAGTCTCGGTTTCATTATGCCGAAAAGAACGGAAAGGGGGTGGAATCATGTTTTCTAAATTCAAAATCTTACTGGGCATTTTTATAGCCCTTTCTGCACCGGTTTTCGCACAGACAGCAAATCTGACCATAACTCCTGACGACATACTGATTGAACGGAGCAGCGGCGAGATAAAAGGAACGACCGACAAAGGCTACAACCTTTATATCCGCAGGAAACCCGGCATGAATTCCGTAATGCTCGTGGAAACGCTCAAAGACCCGGAAGGCAAAAGGGACAACTATGCATTCAGGGCGCGTGAATACAACAAAATCAACGGTGATGAAATCCGCTTTTTGGACGGAAAGAAACTGGACTCCAAATACGCAAAATACAGCCTTATTTCATCAACTCCCACGATGCACCAGAATCTAGGCGAATGCTTTCTGATCTACATTCCCGAAACGATGGACTGGGGATATCCTTGGAGCAGGCACGGAAGCACGGACATTGAGGAAGGAACTTTCATAAACATAAGGACTTTCGAGAAAAAATACGGCGACTACACCGGCAAATGGCAGGACAATCCGCTTATGTTCACCTACTCCGACACGCTTCCTGATTTTCCGGAAGAAGATGACGTTGAAGAAGAGTACATAGGACTCAGCGACAAATACAACCAGGATACGGCGCAGTCATTCAAGGAAATCGCAGAGACGACCAAGGGAAAGGCTTTTTATTCCAAGGGGCCGAAATCTCTTTCAAATGAAATCAAAAAGCTGATCAGCAGGTTCAAAAAACACCTTTATCTGGACATTGTTTTTGCAATCGACACCACCGGAAGCATGAACGATGACATGGAAGCTCTTCAGGAAATGCTCGTGCCGGCTCTCATGGAGGAAACCAAATCTTTCAAAAGCGTGAGGTTTGCGCTTGTCTGCTACAGGGACTATACAGACAACTATAATTACAAAGGTCTCCCGGTAAAAATCTTCGGATTCACGTCGGATGCGGAACTTTTCAGGCAGAATCTTGAATCCATAGAGATAAAGGGCAATGAAGGCGGTGACGTTCCGGAAGCTGTCTACGAAGCCCTCTATGCCTCGATGGAATACATGGACTGGAGAAGCGAAGCGAAAAAATGCATAATGCTGATCGGGGATGCGGAGCCGCATGCAAAACCAAAGGGAACCAAAAACATAGGCAAGGAAAAAATCTATTCCATGGCAAATGAAAAGGACATTGAAATAGACTGCATCATCATTCCGAACTAAAAACCGCCAAACAGCCCCGGACTATAGAAAAAAAAACAAATTTAATATAAAATAAGTATGATGGAAGGAAATTCGGGTTATGATTCATCATGATCCGTTCCTTTCAAATACTGCACAAGACATTGTAAATATGGAAGAAAATGATGTAAAAGAAGCTGAGGGGAATGAAGCCGGCATTGAAAATGGAGCCGATTTCCAGCAGCAAAAGCAATACGAATATACACCTGTGAGCATAGAATCTTTTTTTGATGCGGAAGACAAAATTGAATCCGACGTTAATCCGGAGGACATAGGGCTGACCGTTCTTTCCGCGCACCAAGAAGATTTGGTGCAAAACCTCCGCGCGAAACTCAAAGTCACTGCCCCTGACAGACTGGAGATTTTGGACCGCCGTTTAAAGGATCTGAAGAAACTTGCCACGGCCATCGCAAATTTCCCGTCACTTTTGCAGAGAACGAACCTCAACACAACTGTCCGTACCCCTGCCGCGCTTGTTGACAATATAATCTCGTATCAGGAAGACGGAGACACATTGCTTCACATGCCGTCCAAGGCGACGCTCGGAAAAGGATTTCTCGTGACAAAAATACACACGTTCTTTTCCATGTCCAAGCTGGCAAAAAGATTCGCCGAAATGGATGACAAGGAAGTCAAGAAGTATTATGACGAAACGGTAAGCATGATGTTCACCCTCATGGCGGAAGACGTTTACATGAACCTCATAAAGGACAAGTCTCTTTCCATGGATTTGAGGCAGGAACTTGCAAACGCACTGATCATCCTTTGGGAACACCGCTCAGACCAGACGATAAGCGACATTGCCCCGGTTCTTCAGGCCGTATGGAATGCAAGGCGCACTTTGGCTCCTGCTTTCGGAACCATGATGGGAACCAGCGAGCTTCTTCTCGTGAGCATACAGATGGACGCACAATGGACCCAGTTCATAAAAAAGCGTCTCGGCGATCAGGAAGTCTCACAGGCAATGGAAGAGTTTTTGTTCGGACTTTCATACGAGCAGATTCTCCGTCTGCGTGCAATACTCCGTGAACAGGGCGTAAAGGCGATCGGACGTGATGAAGTTTCCTCATATCTTGGAGAGCGCGTCAAAACGGACGTAAGCATGGACTACAGGGATTTCTACCTGCTTTACACGGTAAGGCGCGACAATGCAAGGGCAAGGCAGAGGCTTCATCTTCCTGGACCTACTAAAACGCTCGAAGACTTCTTTATCCGCTTCGTGATGGAGCAGAACGCAGAAAAGCAAAAAAATGATTCCGTGTCGGTTTCAGGCAGCTCAGAAACGCATCAGCAGTAAACGCCACGGTCAAAAAGAGGAATATATGTACATTACATGTCTTGATTTGGAAGGGGTTCTTGTCCCTGAGATTTGGATTGCATTTGCAAAAGAGTCCGGCATTCCTGAGCTTACGCGCACGACAAGGGATGAGCCTGATTATGACAAGCTTATGAAATGGAGGATCGGGATTCTCAAGGAACACAAGCTTGGATTGAAGGAGATTCAGGAAACCATCGCCAAAATCGACCCGATGCCGGGAGCAAAAGAATTTTTGGACGAACTCCGCTCAATCTGCCAGGTGATAATCATAAGCGACACGTTCACTCAGTTTGCGACTCCTCTCATGAAAAAGCTCGGATGGCCTACAATCTTCTGCAACAGCCTTGAAGTTTCAGAAAGCGGAGAAATCACCGGATTCAAGATGAGGTGCGAACAGAGCAAGCTGACTACGGTAAAGGCACTCCAGTCAATCGGCTACCAGACCATCGCATCTGGTGACAGCCACAACGACCTGGGAATGATACGTGCAAGCAAAGCAGGTTTTCTGTTCAAGAGCACAGACAAAATCAAGGCTGACAACCCGGATCTTCCGGCATACGAAACATACGGCGAGCTTCTTTGCGCAATCAAAAAATCTATCGCCGAATAAGGCTGTCAAAAGGAAAATGAAATGAGCTTGAAATATTTTTTCATGGAGGCTTTCTCCAAAAACCAAAAGGAAAGTTTCCTTCAGCATCTGGAAAACCCGGAGCTGGTCACGGACGTTCCGGAATGGTGCTACAAAAAATATGACGTGAAAAAAAATGAAGACGAAGAAAATCCTGTTTTCATAATAAAGTCAAAGACAAAGGAAGCTGTCAGGGCAGTTCTCTACATCTACGGAGGATGCGGAATACTCGGTCCTTCAAAAAGGCAGTTCAAGATGGCAGCAAAACTTGCAGATGCAACAAAGTCCGTCGTCTACATGCCGTTCTATCCTCTTGCCCCGAAAAACAACGTGAGGTTTGCATTGCGCTGGCTTCAAAAAGTGTATGCAGACATGCTCAAGGACTGGTCGGCAAAAAAGATTGTGTTCATCGGTGACAGCTACGGTGCGAACCTTGCCATGAGCCTTTGCTACAGGGTTGCAGGAAGACCGTCAAAGCTCGTGATGATTTCCCCGGCTATCGGACTTGACAACGAAACCGGGCTTGAAAACCGGAAGTCATCGGAAGCAAGCGACCGCATTATGAGCGTTGAAGCCGACAAGCTAATTGCGCTAAACTGGTTTAAGAACGTAAGGGTAGATTCATCGGATGCAGATCCAATCCGCGTTGACTGCTCGAATTTTCCTCCTTCATGCCTTTTCTACGGAACAAAGGAGCTTTATGCAAAATCCGTCGGCCAGCTGATTTCAAAAATCGAAGAAGGCTACACACCTCTTGAAGTAATAAAGCGGAAGATGGGTCACGACTGGGCAATCCTTCAGGACACGCCGGAAGGGAAAAAAGCACTGAAGCAGATCGCCGCATTCATAGAAAAGGAATTCGGTCCGGTACAACCAAAGGTCGCAGTGCCGGAAAAAACCGAAGAACCGGAAGATGAGCAGGAGGAAAGCACGGAAACCCCGGAAGAAAACGGAGAACCCCAGGACTGATTGAGAAAATCATTGATTTATGATACAATTTTCAAACAATACGATATTTTAGGAGCGTATAAAATGACAAAGTTGGTTTTAGTCCGCCATGGCGAATCAGAATGGAACAAGCTGAACCTTTTTACAGGCTGGACAGATGTCGAGCTTAGCGAAAAGGGACGCGAAGAAGCAAAGAATGCCGGAAAACTTTTGAAGGACGAAGGCTATGATTTCGATGTCTGCTACACATCATACCTCAAGCGCGCAATCCACACATTGAACGGAATCCTTGATGAAATGGACAGGAACTGGCTCCCGGTCATCAAAACATGGAAGCTCAACGAACGCCACTACGGAGACCTCCAGGGAAAGAACAAAGCTGATGCAGCCGCAAAATTCGGTGAGGATCAGGTAAAAATCTGGCGCCGCTCTTTTGACGTAAAGCCGCCGGTTCTTTCTGACGACGACGAAAGGTCATCAAAGAAGCTTGCAATGTTCCGCGACGTGGATCCTTCATTCATCCCGCAGAACGAATCTCTCGAAACCACAATCCAGCGCGTAATTCCTTACTTCCTTGAAGAAATAAAGCCGGCAATGAAGGCTGGAAAACGCGTGATCATCGCCGCACACGGAAACTCACTCCGCGCATTGGTATACTATCTGGACAAGATGACACCGGAGGAAATCCTTGGAGTGAACATTCCTACCGCAACTCCTCTCGTATACGAATTCGACGATGACTTCAACGTAATCAAGCATTACTACCTCGGAGACCAGGAAGCAATCGCGGCAAAACAGGCTGCAGTCGCAAACCAGGGAAAGAAGCAGTAAGTTTTACTGAAACATAAAAGGGACTGTCAAACGGCAGCCCTTTTTTTTACCTTTCCTTAATCTGCAAAGAAAAGCTCGGCTTCAAACGAGTTTCCGCCCTCTATTTTTCCGGCAAACACAAGCTTCTCCCCGTTTTCAGTCTTTTCCACGGCATTCAGTATGTGAACGGTTTCGTCAAGCATCGCTTCCTTTGAATAATTGATCCTGAAATCAGAAAGGCGGCTCGTCGAATATTTTCTGGGCAGCGCATCGGCAATAAAGGATCCGTAGCGTGAATTGGTCGTGTGTCCGTTTGAATCCAAATCAGAAAACCGGATTTTCCTTGATTCAAGTTCGGTCATGTTTTCCGGGAGCGTTATTTTACCGGGCTTCATGCATCCGTCCTGACGCTGGTAGTCGTTGGGTTTATGGAGATTGAAATCTTTCGTGGGCATTATCCTGCGGACATCAAGGTTCACTACTATCCATGAGCTTAGTCCGTCAACGAGAAGGTTTCCGCTTTCGTCAAAAATCTTGTATGCACGCTTAAGCTGGAGAGGCTCCGGTTTTTCTTCCCATGTCACTACCGAAATGCGCTGTTTTTCCCTCGGCATTTTGTGGAAATGGAACGAAACCCTTGAAACAAGGATTGCAAGTCCGTTTTCCTTGAGGAATTCCCTTGAAAGCCCCTGCTGCCTGTAATCTTCCACCGCCGCATCTGACGTTATCCTGAGAAGCTCGTTCAGGCTGAAATTTCCGTTGATATCTGCCTGAGAAAAGCTCACCTGGGTTTCATAATGAAAAACGATTCCGTCATCTTCATGCCAGTTTTTGTATTCAGTCATTTTTTACCTCTTCTGAAATCCATTTTCCGACCGATTCCGCACCGCCTGAAAAATCTACCGAACAGATATCCGCTTTGTCAGCCGCCGGATGTTTTTTTATGAACTGATCCGCTATTTTTTTCGTTTGTTCCGCAGACACAGATTCTCCCTGCACGCATACGACGAACGCACCACCGAGACAGGACTGGACTTTTTCCTTCACAAGAGGCGTCATGTTGTTTTCAAGTACCGTCAGCGCAACGTCACCGGAGCATTTTCCTCCGAGCCTGCACACTATTACAGGATGCTTTGAGCCGTCCTTTTCATTGTCCGGTGAAAAAGCAAATGCAGTTATGCCGGCATCCGTTTTTATCTCCCTGAATTTTTGTGCGTCAGGTGAAAACCAGTCGCTGCATTCCGTCATGGATTTTTCAAAGCGCGGGTGGCTCACGGTAAAATCGTACGTTTTTTTCCACCGCATTCCCGTGCCTGTTTCATCGTAAACAAAAGGAGCCGTAAGAGGATTTCCACGCTCCGGTTCAATTTCCAGGGCAATATGGGATGCAGCCTGTGCCTCGCTGTCAGGAACGGATTCTGCATCCTCATCTTCGGATTTCATTATTTCGTTTCCGTCAATGTCGCAGAGACAGGCTCTCTTTACAGGAAGATTTCCGTCCGAATCATTTCCTTCGGATTTTACCATGACCGTGAATTTTTCAGGCTCAAGGTCTTCCTCGGTGAAATTTCCTGCATCCGGCCCTACGTTCAGTATTATCTTTTCAATGCCCGGCCCCCAGTCATATCCGCCGAAAACAAGGGTGTATGAAAAATCTTTTTCCCTGTACTGCTCGAATACTTTCTGCACCACCTTTCTTCTCATTTTTCCCGTGATTATTACAAGCGCAATCAGCGCAACGCAAAATACCGCTCCCAAAACTGTCTGCATTATGTCACTCCCCTAAAAAATCCCGGTTTCTTCCGCCGGATCTGTTTCTTTTTATCATGCCACGTATTTTTTTACCCAAAAGCCTCTTTTCTTTTGATGCCGCAGTCGGTTTTGTCTTCCTGCGCCTTGGTTTTATGTATGCCGCGCTTTTTATCCAGCTTTCAAGCCGTGAAAGAGCAATTTTCCTGTTCAAGTCCTGGGAACGCTCGTCATCCACGCTTATGCAGATACATTTTTCCCCGTTGATTTTGCCGTCAAGCTTTTTGAGCACTTCCGAAAGCTCTTTTTCATCAAGCCCCCGGATTGCACTGACCGGAAGAACCCCGCATGCCTTCGTGTTGACTTTGTTGACGTTCTGGCCGCCCTTTCCGCCGCTCCTGCAAAACGTAAAGACAGTGTTTTCCGCTATCGATTTTTTCAATTCTTCTAGATTCATCATATAAAAATAACTGGAAAAACGCTTTTCTTCAAGATGTGACCTTTTTATGACCATTTTCCAAAGCCGATATTACGTTCGTCATCTTGTTGCAAGGGAAAAAGTGACCTATAATGTTTATAAAGCTGAATGCATCTGTATAATCAGGAGGCAATTATGAAAGCAGGCAAAAAATTATTTATTTCCGCTCTTTTTGTTTTTTTGGCGGCAGGCATTGCATTTCCGAAAGAAACGGAGCCGCTGGATGAAAATTTCCGCGTGGAGTTCAATGCATCGGACTATGTTTTCGGCGGATTTTCCCTTATCGGACTTACAACAACGGTCGGAAACACAACCGATCTCGGAGTGGACATAACTACGCTGAACAACAGGTTAGGAGTAAGGCTCGGAGTAATGCTCAGGGAAAGCTACATCATGGGAATCACGGGAAATCCCGGCAATTTTGAACTGACATGGAACCCGTACATAGGAATAAACATTTTCAACGCATGCGTGATTGCAGGAAGCATTTATTACAAGACGGAAGACGGTTTCACACAACCGTTCCTTCCGTATTTTGCGCTAAACTGGGACTTTGACCTGATACCGCTGAAAAACGGGCATTCAAGCAGCCTTGCACTGCGAGTCGGCTCTGATTTTTACATTGACTTAGTTGACAACGATGATCCAGAAGAATCTATCATAGTCCTGCTTGCTTCGGCATTTACACCGAAATTCTACGTGGGACTCACATACAAAATCGGCTACGGCGTAAAATTCGGAAACAAAACGCCTGAAACAAAATATACTGCACCAGTATCAAGGGAAGATGAAAAAGACCGTGAATACAAGGATGAGGAAAAACCGCACAAGACAAATTTCTCGGTTCCTGACATGACACAGGAAGATGCAAGCACAAACGAAAAAGATGACATTGAAGAAGAAAAGCCTGCAGCAGAAGACGCACCTGATTTCTATGATGCTGACGATCTGGGAGTGCTTTTTGCCCTCTAGTTTTCACCGGGATTCAATCAGTTATGGAAAATTCCGTGAGCCTTCCGATTTTTAGGATTTCCTGAATCAAAGGCTCAAAATCTTTGGGGTCTGAAAGATTTATAGAATAATGCAGCACGGAGATTCCGCTCTCCAAATTCCTCGTGATGTTCAGGTCGCAGATTTTTATGCCGTCACGCTCTATGGCCTCGCTGATTTTTTCCTGATCGACGGGAGACTCAACGAACGTAAGGTGCATGGCTTTCTTTTTTATTGCAGGAAAAAGCTTTCTTTCAAGTTTTTCAATCAGAATCAGTATCAGCTCCACGACCAAAAGCACTATGGCAGACTGTACATAAAGCCCGGCACCCAACGAAAGACCCACGGCCGCAGCAGTCCAGATTATCGCAGCGGACGTAAGCCCCTTGATGTTCATTCCCTGACGCATGATTGCACCGCCGCCAAGGAACCCGATTCCGCTCACAACCCCGGCAATGATACGTGCAGAATCCGCGCTTCTTTCAGAAATGAGAGGCACATATATGGAAAGTATTGAAAGCAGTGTCGATGAAACGCATATCAAAACCAGCGTCCTTATTCCGACCGCCTGATTACGGCTTTTACGCTCTATTCCCAGCACGAATCCGCAGACCATGCTTGCAACGAGCCTGACCGTGCATGAGAGAACGAAGCTCCAGTCTACCGCGCCAAAGTCAAATGCCCCCAAATCTTTCCCCTATTTTTTGCCGAACAAAGAAAATCCGCTGCCCTGAAGCTTTGTGCCCGGTCTTACCCAGTTCAAGCTTGCCTTGATGTTTTTCTTCATTTTCTGCTCAAAATATGTGTCCGTGTAATATGCAAGCCACTTTGCAAGGGATCCTTCATTTGCCACAGTGTCCATGGATTTGTCACCGCGCACCATGAGGACGTTCAGGTTGGGAAGGTCTCCGTAGATTGCGGCTATGTTTTCTGCAAAAGCCATAAAAGCCGTGGCCGCCGCTGCAACGACCGGAGAAGCTATCGAATATGCACCGTTTCTTAGCGAAGGAGAGCGCACTGCATCTGCCGCGGAAGGTCCTTCTTTCAAAAGATAAATCAGAGTGCCGGGATTGTCTTCCGTTTTTCTTGCCTTGAACCTGTTCAATGCTTCGAGCGTAAGATACTGATATGAAAGTATCATGTCGCTGGATCCGCGTGAACATTCCTGAATGTCAACCTGATTCGCCTTTGACGCATACAGCTCTTCGTCAAAATAAAAGACCACTTCATCAAGGTTCGCATACAGGCTTTCTGCGGACAAAATCAACGTGCGTGCTGAAATGGGAGACCCCCTGTTCCACAGCACAGTGGTCACTCCGGATGCCATGTCCACAAGCTTCTGCTGGCGTTCGGTTTCAGAATCAGAATCCGTCTTAAAAGTTTCATTGTCACCGCAGGCAACCACACGGCGGCCCGATTTTGCCAGGGAGTCAGCGAATTTTGTGCATGCCGGCATATCTTTTCCGGCAACAAGAGTAGTCTTAGTCATAAGGACATTATATCACAGCTGGAAAAAAGTTAAAACAGGTTTTTCGCCGCAAGTTTCATCTGGGAAAAATCCCCTTGCCATCATTTTTGCGTTCATATATATTCAATGTACTATGGAAGGAGATTTATGCTGAAAGACAAGCTTAAAAAATTCATCGTGCCGCAGTTCGGGAAGAAATTCCTCATCATGATTACGGGTATCTTTTTCATG
>JAFPKH010000158.1:0-3332 GCA_017424825.1 Treponema sp.
AGGCAAGCTGCCCCAATCAAGATCCTTTGCCATAATTCCACCTCTATAAAAATCCGCGGCAACGGACAAAAATTTCCGCCGCTGCTTTCAATTTGAAGATACCCTATCACTAATCGGGTGATTTTTCAAGTTGGTTAATCTGCTGCTTATTCCTCAGAAAATCCTGCGCCGATCAGGTTCATCACCTTGAAGAAATTCGGGAAGCTCACAGCACAGCATTCCGCATCGTTCACGCAGATTTTTTCGCCCTCTGGAAGTCCAAGCCCCATGCAGGAAAGCGCCATGGCAACCCTGTGGTCATCGTAGCTTTCGACATCTCCGCCGTGGAGCTTGAAATCCGGGTTTCTGGAGCCGTCCTTTTTGACCGGTGAATGTCCGTGAATTATCATGTAGTCAGGACCTTCTTCGATTTCCGCACCGAGTTTTCCAAGTTCTTCCTTCAAAACCGCGATTCTGTCGGTCTCCTTTCTTCTGCATACCGCAATATCTTCTATATAAATAGTTCCTTCCGTGAAACATGAGATTGCAGCCACCGCACATATTGCATCAGGATAGCCCGAAAGATTTACATGAAGATCCCCGCCCGGAAGATTTTCAGTCGTAAGCCGCCCGATTCCGTCCTTTGATTTTTTCATGCCGCGCACGTCGAGAGTCTCTTTTTCTTTGTCCCATACAATGTCCGCACCGATTGATTTGAGCACTTCGACAATCGCGTCGTCTCCCTGGGTTCCGCTTCCGTCGATGTTTTCAATCGTTATGGAACTGTCGCTTATTATTGCGGCAATCAGCGGAAATGCAACGGCTTCCCAGTCGCTTGGTATCGTGCAGTCAAAGGCTTTCAGTTCGGACGGTGCTTCAACGGAAATATTTTTGAAATCTCCGCTCATTGAAACTTTTGCGCCCATTTTTTCAAGCCATCTCTGCGTCATCGTAAGATACGGGGTTTCTTTAGGATCTGTAAGCTCAATGTCGAGCCTTCCTTTCATTCTGAGTGCCGCCATCATAAGACCAGTGATATACTGGCTTGATATGGATCCTTCCGTTACGACCGGCTTTTGAGGATTGCAGGGACCTTTTACAATCAACGGGCATCCTTTTGAGCCTGGCTTTGCGATATATGCCTCCGCTCCCATCTGCCTGATTACGTCTGTTACATGATGCACCGGCCTTTTTCTGATGCTTTCATCACCCGTGAAAACTGACCATCCTTCCATTGTTGCGGCAACCGGCGAAAGGAAATAAAGCAGCGACCCGGAATTTCCCACGTTGACTACATCATCAGGAAGATGCAGATTTTTCCCGGCACCTTTTACAATCCAGTCGTTTCCGCTCTGGTTTTCAGTTTCAAGATTCAGGTCAACCCCCGCTCCGATCAGAGGAACCGCCGCCGCAGTACTAAGACAGTCCGCACTGGGAAGGGGATTATGTATGGTAGACGTTCCTTCCGCAAGCGTTGCAAGCAGAAGAGCGCGGATTGTATGTGACTTGGAGCCTGGAACAGTAATGTGGCCTTCCAGACTATGATTTAAAGCTGTAATTCTCATATCCGTATTCTATCATAGATCCGTGGGTTGGAAAACAGAAAAAATTATAAGCCCGTCCGAAAAAATCATTTTGCCGGTTCAAGCGTGACGTTTCTCATCCATTTTTTTGACCGTAGAAGCCATACGCTTATCAAAAGCCTCACATATTCTTCAAGCGAAAGGAAAAAATAAACCCACCAGATCTGGAGGTGCAGAAGATATGCCGCTAAAAATCCTGCCGGAACCCCGAATCCCCATGTGCCGATTATGTTGACTGCCGTAATGAATTTTGTCTGTCCTCCGCTTTGCAATACTCCTCCTCCGATCACCATGTTAAAGACTTTTGCCGTAAAGACAGCTGAAAATGCAAGGAGTATTTTGATCGTTCCTTCCCTTGTCTCTGGAGCCACGTTGAAAAATTTGACGTAGAGCGGTGATATTGCCGATACAAGAACCCCTATGGCAATCCCGGAGATTGTTGTAAGACGGACGAAATTTTTTGCGTATTTCCATGCTTTTTCCATGTCGCCTGCACCGAGGGCTTTTCCCGTGATGATTCCTGCTGCCGATGAAACTCCGCACAGTGCGCCTATTGCAATTCCCTGGATAGGATACATGAGGGTCATTGATGCGCAAGGTTCCGTTCCGATGTGTCCGTAAATCACCGCATACATGTTTTCTCCGAGCGACCACATGAATTCGCCGACAAGGATTGGAATAAGGATTTTGAATGCTTTTTTTACGAAGCTTTTTGAAAATCTGATTACCGGTTTTAAGTAAAGTTCCTGGGCTTTTTTTTCACGGACAAAAAGTACCGCCACGATAATCATTTCGATGATCCGGGAGATTGCCGTTGCCAGTGCCGCACCAGCCGCTTCCATTCTCGGAAAAATTCCGGTTCCAAAAATAAGGAGCCAGTTGAGTATTGTGTTCGCCGCTATTGATACTATGCCTGCTATTGCCGGAAGCTTTGATTTGTCCATGTTCCTGAGCAAAGTGGAAAGAAAAAGCGTGACCACTGCCGGAACGTATTCAGCTGATTTCCATTTGAGATAGATTGCCGCTTCGGATATGGTTGCATAATCATCTGCATAGAGCGACATGATTTTTTGAGGCATGAAAAATGAAAGCAGGGTGAACGCAATCACAAGCAAAGAGGAGCAATAAAATAGAAAGAAAAAACTGTCGTTTATGCCACGGCTGTTTTTTGCGCCCCTGTACTGTGCGATGAGTATTCCTGCCGCAGTGACTATTGCCGAGACAGTCACGAAAAAGAGGGATGAAAATTTTCCTGCAAGACCGATTCCTGCGATCGTTGCGGAACCAAGGCTTCCTATCATGATCTGGTCGATCAGGGAAAGAGATGCCTGCGTAAGGCTTTGCACTGTGACCGGAAGCGCAGTCTTAATCAATTGCTCTTTGAATTCACTGGTTTTCATGATTATAATAATAGCACTGTAAAATAGGAAATCTTTAAGAAAAAAGCCGGAATAATATAACAAAACTACTGTTTTTGTGCTATAATCTGCATATGAAAAAGCCTCTTGCATCGCTTCATGAAACTGCAGTGCACGGAAAAACCAGCTTCCCGTTTTCGGTCTACCATGGCCGCATACCTGAGTGGCTCGGAGGATTTCCGCTTCACTGGCATGAGGAATTTGAAATAATACTCGTAACGTTCGGACGCGGAATAATCAGCGTGGCAGGAGAATCATTTTTGTGCAGGGAAGGGGACATCGTTATGGTTCCGCCTGAAAAAATCCATTCGATCGAAAGTTCCGGGAAAAACAAATTCGCATATTACAACAT
>JAFPKH010000159.1:0-10548 GCA_017424825.1 Treponema sp.
CTGCCGCTATTCCTGCTCCACCATTATCCTTGCTAGAAAAATGTATTACTTTCATCATTAAACTCCTGGATAAAACATTAAACTGCACTGTTTTGTCAACACAAAGATTTTACAGGTTTAAGGTGTAAAACTTTATGCAGCCTGGTTTCCTTCCAGTTCATTATACTGGAAACATTTATACATTTCATCAGGTACGTTGTAATTCAGCGACTGATGAAAGCGCGCCGTGTTGTAGAAGCTGAAGTAGGCGTTGACACCTTCCCTCAGTTCCTTCATGTTCTCGTAGCGTTTAAGGTAGATGTCCTCGTACTTGAGGCTTCTCCAGAGACGCTCAATCCTGATGTTGTCCAAAGCCCTGTCCTTTCCGTCCATGCTTATTTTGATGTCATGGTCTTCAAGAACCTTTAAGAAGCAGTCCGCCGTGAACTGGCTCCCCTGGTCCGTGTTGAAGATTGCCGGACAGCCGTATTCCTCTATTGTTTCTTTCAGAAGTTTTGCATACTGGAGCGCGTCCATAGTGTTGAATATGCGCCAGCTCAAAACCTTCCTTGAGAACCAGTCGATGATTGCCATGAGGTAAACATTGCCCGTCGGCAGCTTTATGTAAGTGATATCCGTTGACCACATCTGGTTCGGATATCTGATTACCTTGTCCCGAAGGAGATACGGATACTTCTTATGATATTTGCAGGCCTTGGAAAGGTTCTTGCCCGGAAATATCGCTGTGATTCCGAATCTCCTCATTACCCGGCGTACGGTGGCCTCTGTGGTGTCGCCGCCGTTCCTGTTTATTTCCCGCCAGCCCCTGCGGTACCCATAGTACGGATGCTCGATCTGGAATTCCTCAGATTTCTTATTCGGACGCTCAAAGATATCCGCCATTCCGGCGATTGCCTGTGCTTTCCATTGTGAAATCTGATTCGGATGAACGCCATATTTTACTGCGATTTCCTGAATCGTTGACTCTTCCCTTAATGCCTCAAGCGCAGCTTTTGCCTTGAAATCCTTGCTGAATGATTGCCTTTTCTTTGCCATGTGCTAACCGACTTATTTTTTATCGGCTGCTTACACTTTAAATCAGCTCATTTTTCTGTGTTGTTTTACAAGCTCATTATAAAGCCTGCAGCCATTATTTCTTTTAGACAAAATTTTTTTTCAATATTAGGAGTCAACGGCTCATGTTGCAGTATAACGATTTTCTTCATAATATACTCCAGAACTTTATGAAAGCGTCAATATAAGAAATCACGGAAAACTTCATCTTTTTAGAGATGCAATATAATTAGTATCCTCTTTCCGCCAAAATTTCAATTCCTTCCCTCCTCTTTTCCTTCACTTCTCATTTCCTCTCACTCCTCCCTGTTTCCCGTCTGCAGCGGGACGTCTATCTTTTGGTTCCCGGCGGTGCGGTATTTCAGGGGGGTTATGTTTTTGTAGCGCTTGAACAGCTTTATGAAGTAGCTTATGTCGTTGATTCCGCAGTTGTACGCTATTTCTTCTATGGAATCGTCGGTGCGGAGGAGCATTTCGGCGGCGCGGTTTATCCGGTACTGGTTCAGGTAGTCCATGGGCGTGTAATGGGTCACTTCATGGAATATGCGGCAGAAGTATTTCGGGGAGAATCCTGCGCTGTCTGCCATGCGGTCAAGGGTTATCTGGGTCGCATACTGCTGTTTTATGAGGTTCATGACGCATTTGAGCCAAATCAGCTTGCCGCCTTCCTTCATGTAGTGTTCGTTTCTTTCATACAGGTTGTCCACGGATATGCGTGCCATAAGCTGGAACAGGTGCGCTACGGTGTGATATGCGTATCCCGGGCTTTTGATTTTCACCGATTTGAACAGGTCCGTCACGGGCTTGTAGAGTCCTTCGTTCTTTTCATCGAATTTTATCAGGAAAAAATATTCTCCGTCTATCAGCTTGTCAAGGAACGGTTCCGTCAGGTAGTTGTTTATGCGCATTATGTTCGGGTCAAACACGAGCGATTCATATATGCATTTTTCTTCGAATCCTTCTCCGTCACCATGGAGGACCCCGCTTGACATGAGGAAAAAATCCCCCGGTTTAAGGACGTATTCCTTGATTCCGGCGAACAGCGTGTATTCTCCGTGCAGTATATGTATGAACTCGAATTCCGTATGCCAGTGATAGGGAAGGTCATAGTTTTCTTCCGTAGTGTCTATCTTGTAATATTCCATCGGGAAAGAAACAGACCCCCTGGGCCTTGATTCCTGCTTTTTGGAATTTATCATGCCTTGTCCCCCAAAGTATTTTATTGAGCGTAAAAAAAATGCAAATTGTAACTTTTATTACATTTTTAGATAATTATAACACTTCATTTTTGAATAAATCAACATTATTCTTGTGCTTGCAGGGCAATATTCTGAATGTTTTCTGCATGCAGATTTGCCTGGCCGGTCCGCAATCCGGGGCTGAAATTTTCCGGCGGGAAACAAAAACGCACGAAAAAAATGGAGTATCTTATGATAAATCTGTCCGCAATAGAGCACCGCGCATTCGACAATTTCTGCTATCCGCTTGATGAAACGAATCTCATCGTCAATCTGAAGACAGGGAAAGAAGTCGAAAAGGTTTTCATCCTCTGGGGCGATCCGTTCGACTGGGGCAAGGAAAACGACGCGAGCAATTACCACTGGCAGTTCACCACGGTGGAAGTCACAGGGAAAAAGGAGCTTCAGAATCACTTGTGGTGGTCGATCACGCTGCAGCCGAAGTTCAAGAGATGCAAATATCTTTTCAAGATCCAGCAGGGGGACGAGTCATATATTTTCGGGGAAAGCGGCCTTGTTTCCGAAAAGGAATTCCTTGCAGACATGGATTCGTACTACCCTTTCATTTTTCCTTGGATGAACAGGAACGACATTTCAAATCCGCCTGAGTGGGCAGAAAACACGGTCTGGTACCAGATTTTTCCTTCAAGGTTCTGCAGGGGAAAAAGCAATCATGAGAGCGAAGATTTCAAAAAGCAGATCCAGCCTTGGGCGGGTGCGGACGATGAAGTGAACAACTCCATGAAATTCGGAGGAAACCTGAACGGCATCACAGAAAAGCTCGGTTATCTCGAAGATCTCGGCATTACTGGAATCTACCTGAATCCGGTGAACTGCTCGACGACCCAGCACAAATACGACACAACCGATTACTTTGACATTGACCCGGAATTCGGAACCAGGGAAGACATGAAAAACCTGGTGAAGGAAGCCCACAAGCACGGAATCAGGATAATGCTCGACGGCGTTTTCAATCATTCAGGATGGGAGTTTTTCGCATGGCAGGACGTTCTTAAAAACCGTGAAAAATCAAAATACGCCTCATGGTATATGGTGAACGACTGGAATTTCGACGGTAAGCCGGGCCTGAATGCAAGCGAAGCGAAGTTCTATGCCTTTGCCTACTGCGACTACATGCCCAAGTTCAACACGAACAATCCTGAAGTCAGGAAATATCTGATCGATGCATGCGAATACTGGGTCACTGAATACGGAATCGATGCACTGCGCCTGGACGTTGCGAACGAAGTCTGCCATGATTTCTGCAGGGAGCTTCAGGAAAGGATGAGGGGACTCAAAAGCGATTTCTACATAATCGGCGAGATATGGCACAACTCAACGCCTTGGCTCCGCGGGAACGAATTCGATGCAATAATGAACTATCCGCTTCAGAATGCAATCTACAAATTCGCACTCGGAAAAGATGAGGATACAAGGGATTTTGAGCAGGACGTAAACCGATGCCTTACTGATTATTTCATACAGACCGAAAAAGTGATGTTCAACCTGATGGACAGCCATGACACGATGCGCCTCGTGACCAAGGCCGGAAGCAGGGAAAATGCAGTGCAGATGCTTTCTGTGATGTTCGCCATGCCCGGAAGCCCATGTCTTTATTACGGAACCGAAGTTTTCCTTGAAGGCGGAAAAGATCCTGACTGCAGGAGATGCATGCCTTGGGACGGCATTGAAAGCGGAAAGTATGCATGTGACATCGATGCGGTGAAAAAGCTCGTTTCGCTTAGGAAAAACAATCCCGCGCTCGGAAGCTATGACGTGAGATTTCTGCACTCCGATGCCTCAGGCATTTCTGATTCCAGGGTCCTGTGCATTGAAAAAACGGCTCCGGACGGAAAGGGAAAAATCCTTCTGATTTCGAATTTCAGCGATGATGACTGCGACATTTCATCTCTTGCCGCAAAAAAAGACCTGCTTTTTGAAAATCTTCTCGAAATTTCCGCTGAAGGATCGAAAAAAATTCTCAGGAAAGGCGGAGTTGCAATCTTCGGAATCAGCTGAAAAAAGCCGGGTGGGAAAACCCTGATAAATGCCGTAAAATCAAGGTTTTCTCACCCCTTTTTAAGTTTATTTCAATCAAAAAAAACCTAAAAACCCATATTTTTAGAGGTTTTTACATGAAAAATTATTCACTAAAAACAAGACAAAAGTAATTACGTAAATTTTTTTTTGACAAATTTGTTTTTATGGTCAAAAATGAAATCATAAAATAGAAAACATAGAAATCTGCCGGAAAAACACCGGCGGCAGGTTTGAAATGTTTTGGAGGTACTATGAAAAAATCAGTTGGTGTAATGGCTGCTATTGCATGTCTTTCAGTTATCTTGTTCAATTCCTGCGGGGAAGAAAAGAAAGTCACCCTCAAGATGTGGGAATCAGATGGTCCTGAGCGCGAGTTCATGGAGTGGGCTGCCGGAGAGTACAAGAAGACTCATTCTAACATTGACATCGTATATGAGCCTGTCGCTTCACCGGATGCACGTGCAAAGATTGAGCTTGACGGACCTGCCGGAGTGGGTGCGGATATCTTCGTTGCCCCTCACGACCATGTAGGAGCATTGGTTGCAGGCGGACACGTTCTCCCTGTATCTGACACTTCTTTCATCAACAACTTCGTTGACGCTTCAAGGGTCGCTGGTACATACGAAGGAAAGCTCTACGGATATCCTCTCGCTATCGAAACCTATGCCCTCTTCTACAACAAGGACATCATCCAGAACCCGCCGAAGACATGGGACGAAGTGATCGAGTTCGCAAAGACATGGAACGACAAGTCACAGAACAAGTACGCGCTTGTATGGAACGTAGGAAACGCATACTACTCATACATGTTCATGTCAGCATACGGAACTTCACTTTTCGGACCTAACGGCGACGACAAGACAAAGCACGGAATCAACGCTCCTGAAACGGTCAAGGGACTCCAGTATTTCCAGAGCCTGAGAAGCAAGATTCTCGACGTTCCGTCAGCAGACCTTACGGATGACTTCTGCAACTCTGCATTCGTAGAAGGAACCGCTCCTCTCGTAATCACAGGACCTTGGAAGATTTCAGACTTCAATACGGTCGTAAAGAACTACGGAATCACGACCCTTCCTGGATTCGGCAACGGAAAACCGGCAACATCATTCTCAGGAGTCCGCATCGCATTCGTAAGCGCATACACGAAGCACCAGAAAGAAGCTGAAGACTTCGCACAGTTCCTTATGTCAAAGGAATGCCTCGAAAAGAGATTTGAGCTTACAAATCAGATTCCGCCAAGAAACGACATCAAGATCACAGACCCGCTTTCAAACGGAATCCTTGAGCAGGCAGCATATGCATTCCCGATGCCGACAATCTCACAGATGGGAACATACTGGTCAGCAATGGGCAGTGCATACGGTGGAATTTGGGACGGTGACGATGTAGTTCAGGATCTGGACGCAGCAGCAGCCGCAATGGACGCAGCAAAATAAATCATAAGCAGACGGAGGGTCATTGTTAAGCATGCATGTACTTACAATGGCCCTTTCTTTTTAACCAGGCACAAAGAGGTTCCTAATGGACAGTCAAAAGACAAAAACTATACCTGAAAATCTAGTGCAGAAAACAAAGATTGCATCCTGCTGCTTCATGGGGCTGGGTCACGTTTTGTTTTTAAAGCAGTATGTAAGGGGAATTTTTATGATGGCATTCGAAACCGTCATATTGCTCGCCTGCACTCCTGTAATCAACTGCACGATTCCAAAAGCAATTTCGGGCTTGTTCACTTTAGGCTCACCGAAACCGGCGGGCACTCCGATCACCGAACTTGACCACTCGATTTTTATGATGATTGAGGGAATCTTCACCCTCATAATCCTTGCGATTTTCATTATCGTTTATATTGCCCAGATCAAAGCTGCAAAAAAAGATGCTGCGGCAATCGTAAACCGCGGAAAATATCCTACGACGAGAGAAATCCGCAACACACTTGCAACGCAATCATTCCCAGTCATAGGAATCACTCCGGCACTCCTCATGATTGCAATCTTCACGCTGATTCCGCTTCTCTTCTCCGCACTGATTGCATTCACGAACTATTCTTCACCGGATCACATACCGCCTAAGAATCTGGTAGACTGGGTTGGAATAGAAAACTTCAAGACAATGTTCGCAGAAAACATCGGAGGTAACTGGCCTAAGGCATTCGTAAGGGTCGCCGTCTGGACTCTCCTCTGGGCTTTCCTTTCAACGTTCACATGCTTCTTCGTGGGATTCCTCTTTGCGGTCATCCTCCGCGACAAAAGAATCAAGTTCCCGAAATTCTACAGGACGATTTTCATACTTCCTTATGCAATTCCGCAGATGCTTTCGCTTTTCGTATGGGCAAACCTTCTGAACGGAACATTCGGACCTATAAACAGAACCCTCCAGCAGCTCCAGCTGATCACACAGAACATTCCGTGGCTTTCAAACCCGACGCTTGCAAAGCTCACCCTCGTTCTCGTGAACATCTGGATCGGATTCCCGTACAGCATGATCCTCACCACAAGTTCCATGACAGCAATTCCTCAGGCACAGTACGAAGCGGCGCAGATAGACGGAGCGACAAGATGGCAGCAGTTCCGCCACATAACGCTTCCCCTCGTCATGTACCAGCTCAAGCCTACGCTCATCATGCAGTTCGCAGGAAACATAAACAACTTCGGTGCAGTATTCTTCCTTACAAGCGGACTACCGAACCTGATGCTTGGATCTGAAAACCTTACGATTTCCACACAGGCAGGATCAACGGACATCCTCATTTCATGGATTTACAAGCTCACTATGAACACGCCGAACCAGTATCAGCTGGCATCAGTCCTTTCAATCCTGGTTTTCGCCGTGTTGGTGCCGTTTGCTTTGTACAACTTCACTCATACAAAAGCATTCAAGGATGGTGAATTATAATGAAAGAATTAAACCACAGCAGATCAACCACAGCGGCGGTAACGCTTGCAATCCTCACGATCATTCTGGTCATTCAGGTTCTTCTCGTGCTCTACCCGCTTGCTTTCACCGTCAGCGCGTCATTCTCTGAATCAAACTCGCTGGCCTCTACAAGCATCGTTCCGTTCAACCACAAGCTTTCGTTCGTCCAGTACATAAACCTGTTCACAAAGACGAACTACTTTCACTGGTACATGAACACGCTGATCATAGCAACTGCAAACACAATCATAACGGTCGTGGTGTGCAGCCTCTGCGGTTATATTTTCAGCCGCTTCATGTTCCCGTTCAAAAAGCCGGTCATGGCTTCCATGATCATCCTTCAGATGTTCCCAAGCTTCATCGGAATGATTGCGACTTATGTAATCCTCTGGAAGCTCAACGCACTGAACACCCTGTGGGGTCTTGTCCTCGTATATGCGACAGGAAGCATACCGTTCAACTCGTGGCTCATGAAAGGATACTTTGACACCGTTCCGCGCGACATTGCCGAAGCAGCGTACATAGACGGAGCAACGCCTTTCGGAGCTTTCATAAAGGTGGTAATTCCGGCAGCAAGACCGCAGATTATTTTCCTTGCGCTCACAAGCTTTACGGGACCTTGGATGGACTTCATCTTCCCGCGCCTGGTTCTCCGTACCGACAACAAAAAGACACTTGCAGTCGGATTGTTCGAAATGATAAACGGACGTGCGGCAGACCACTTCACGATGTTTGCAGCAGGAGCGCTTCTTGTGGCAGTTCCGTTCACGATCCTTTTCATACTTGGTCAGAAATTCCTTCTCCAGTCACTTGCAGGAACGGGCGGCAAAGAGTAACCGTCACTTTAAATTGCAACCCCGGATTACACAACCACAAATTGTAATCCGGGGTTTTTCTTTTCAATTGAATCCACATGAACCCACATAAGGAAACGCTTATGAGAAAAATAAAAGCTTCAGGAAAAATCATTCTGATTTTATTGGCTTCCGCACTTTTGTTTGCAGGCTGCGGAAAAACAAAAACGGCATCATCAAAAAAAACTCACGCCCTTAATCCACGGCAGGGAGTCTATTACAGCCTTTTCGTCCGTTCGTTTGCAGACAGCGATGGTAACGGCACGGGAGATTTCAACGGAATCAGGTCAAAGCTCGATTATCTGGAAGACCTCGGCATTTCAGGCATCTGGCTTCTTCCTATCTACCCTTCAGGCTCATATCACGGATACGACGTCGATGATTATTATGCGGTCAACCCGGACTACGGAACCATGCAGGATTTTGAGGCTCTTGTTTCCGAATGCAAGTCACGCGGGATTGCAGTCATGCTCGACATAACCTTCAACCATTCGTCATCAAACAACCCATGGTTCAAAGCGTCAAAAAATCCTGACGATCCTCACAGAAAATGGTATCACTGGATTTCAGAAAACCCGGCGAACGAATATACGGATGATTCTTCAAAATACAACGTGAATCAAAAAATCTGGGGACACAATCTCTGGAACAAATCAGGAAACGGATGGTATGCAGGGGAATTCTACGACGGAATGCCAGATTTCAACCTGGACTGCCCTGAACTCCGCCGAGAGCTTAAGAACGTGCTCAGATTCTGGACAGAAAAAGGCGTTTCAGGATTCAGGTTCGATGCGGCAGGACACATATACGACAAAATAAAAATGCCTTCTGATTTTACGGATTCAACGTCTTCAAGCCAGGCTTTCTGGAAAGAAATATCCGATTATCTCGATGAAATAAATCCTGAGAATTATTGCGTAGGCGAAGTCTGGGAAAACACGAGCATAAGGGCTGCTGCACTCGGAGGCCTTAACTCAGTCTTCCATTTTGACATGGGCGACACATACATACTCGGAAACATCAGGGAAAAATCAGCCGGGGCAAACAACTTCGCTCACGTCCTTGAAAATGATTACGAAGCATATTCAAGATACAATAAAAATTTCATAGACGCACCGTTTTTGTCAAACCACGACCAGGCACGCATTGCAGGAAACCTTAAAGGCAATGTAGAAGAGCTGAAAGTCGCCGCCGGAATGTACATACTTACGCAGGGAATACCATTCGTATACTACGGAGAAGAAATCGGGATGATGAGCGGAACCAAAGACGAAACGAAACGCACGCCGCTATTGTGGGGAGAAAAGGACAAGGCACAGACTTCATGGGCAAGCGACGCCGACTGCATATACAACACTAACACAAAAAGCATAAGGACGCAGGAAAAAGACAAGTCTTCGCTTTTGAACTATTACAAAGAGCTGATAAATTTCAGAAACGGATGCCCGGCATTCAACGGAAAACTTTCTGCATTCGACACAGGAAATTCATCGCTTTCATCATGGAAAATGAAAAACGGAAATGATGAAGTCCTTGTAGTCCATAACGTAAGCGCAGAAAACACGGTTCTGGAACTCCCCGGAAACGCATCATACACGCCTCTCTTCCAGACAAAAAAATCAGCGAAAAACGGCGGCAGCTCAATAACAATTCCTCCGCTCTGCACGATGGTGTTCTCTATAGAAAACAATCCTGATTAATGATATATTGCCGGCAGGGGTAAAATTTTGAAAGGAATCATTCTTACCGGCATCAGATTGTATCCGATCAAAAAATCCGGTGAATACATGCGTTACATTGCAAAAAAAGGATGAAAAAAATGTTTGAATTCAAAAAATGCATGACGGACGACGGAAAAGAGTTCCCCGGTCTTTATGAAATACAATGCAAAAAATCAGGGGATGCACGCGGAGCTTTTTTTGAGGTTTACAGCGAAAGGGAATTTTTTGATGCAGGACTAAAAATGAAATTCGTGCAGGACAATCAGTCGGTTTCTGTAAAAGGCGTTCTACGGGGGCTTCATTTTCAGACAAGACATCCGCAGGGAAAACTTGTGCGGGCCGCGGCAGGATGTATATTCGATGTTGCACTTGACTTACGGAACGGTTCACCGACATTCGGAAAATATCACGGGATCATCCTTGACGGCGAAAAACAAAATCAGCTTTATATTCCAGAAGGATTTGCACATGGATTTTATGTCCTTTCCGGCACCGCAATTTTTTCCTATAAGTGCACTGATTTTTATGACAAAGAAGGTGAAGGCGGCATCATCTGGAACGACAGTACGCTTTCGATTGACTGGAAATCCGGGCAAGGAAAAAAGGAACTTGTCATAAGCGAAAAAGACACGGCTCTTCCATGCTTTGACATTGACAAAAAATATTTTGACATCAACGGAAAGTGGATCGGATGATTTGGGTGACCGGTTGCAGCGGGATGCTTGGTGC
>JAFPKH010000160.1:0-2657 GCA_017424825.1 Treponema sp.
GTCGATGAAGTTGTTCGTGCAGAAAAGATTAAACGCGGATTCTCGGCAAATCCGATTGCAGACCGCCTCGAAGGCAACATCACCGCGAAGCTCTTTGCCCACGCGGCAGAGACCGCCAAAAAGGTGATGCAAACGTTCAAGCTTTACGAGCATCACGCCGACTGCTTCGAGCTCGTGAACTACATCGACGGCATTATCGACCCGACGTACAACACGGGCGAAGGCTGGCTCATCCCGGCGGAAATTCTGTACAACTCCAAGCACGGCATCAACAGCTTTATCATCGTGCAGCCGTTCGCCTGCCTCGCAAACCACATCAGTGGCCGCGGACTCACGAAGGCCGTGAAGGAACGTTGTCCGCACGTGCAAATCCTGAGCCTCGACTACGACCCGGATACCAGTTTTGCAAACATCGAGAACCGCTTGCAGATGCTTATCATCAACGCCCGCGAACTCGAACGTGCAAACAAGATCCGTTAGTAGTCACTTGTCTTTGGTCATTAGTTATTAGAAGAGGAACCCTGCGGGGTTCCTTTTTTGAGTAGTCACCCCGGCCTCTGAGCCGGGCTTTTTGCAGCCGCAAGGCCCATTTTTCCCCAAAAATGATACCAAACCCACAAAAAAATCTAAAATGGTAGCACATTTTTTAGTTTATATACAACATTTCTATCCCCAAAGCATCATAAATTGATACCAAAACACAAAATTCATTCGTTTTGGTATCATCGCGACCCCGCAAACCCCACAAATCGCCCGCAAAACGCTTAATTTATCTACAAATTTTGATACCAAATCCACATTTTTCCTCACTTTGGTAGCACATTTTCGCAAAATTGTGCTCATTCACCCCCTAAAGCAATCGTTTCAAAACCAAAAAAGGATATATTTTATGGGCAAAGGGGCAATCTATGAAAGAAGAAACGATTCTGAGAAATGAGTGGATTAATCACTTTGGATTAACAGCTATATCCACGTACAAGTACTATAAAATTGCAGGGTGTTTTCTCGTTGGTTTTGAACAGATAAGGACACGAGGAGAACTCCAGCCGCATTTTATGATTTATCCTTTATGGGGAAACGATATAAAAGATTGCCTTCAGGGATATTGCCTTTATCATTGCATAGAAGACTCGAAAGGATTTGGTTATCAAATATCCGCGTCAAAGATGCTGGCCCAGAAAGACGAAGTGTTCCTTAACGCAGAGAGATACATGGGCTTTGACTTGACTAAGGATATCCGCAAAAATCAAATGCTGGACATATTCAAAAAGTATTCCGAAGAATACGACACCAACCCTATTCAGCAGAATACGATTTTTGTGCTGAAAACTTATATGGCAACCTATTTAAATGACAAACCACTCTTTGATGAAATCGTGACTTCGATGAAAAAGATGGAAGACTATGCCCGTCAGGATCCTCAATGGTTTGAAAAAGTGTTCAACAAAAGGTATGAATTTTGGAAAGAGGATCTTATTTCCGTATTTTCCAACAGGCAAACCATTATAGACAAAATCAACGCGAACATCGCCTCCGGAAAAATCAAGCAAAGAATTAATTTGTTACCATAACCGAGCATGAAAATTTATGGCAAATAAAGACGAAGCACTAAAGGAATTGAGTTCCTTTTTCAAAGAGCATGGGTTCAACGAGAAAGGTGAAACATGGTACATCCAGAAAGGCAAAATTTATCTCTTATGCGAGTACCAAGAAGGATATGATTTGCACGGTTTCTACCTGAATTTAGGGTATTTCTTTTCTGATTATTCGGAGAGGGAGAGTCATCTCGAAATCCCGCCCAAAGACTGCGATTGGACCGTTTCGTTTAGACTTCATGAAGTTTTGTTCAACGAGTTGCATCTCGATGGAGCATTTGATTTTGATTTGCCCGAAGATGAATACAGAAAGGTAATAGAACGATTTAAATCGTGTTTCGAAAGCCGCATTTTGCCTTACCTACTCAGCAAAATGAACTATGAATCATTCTTGGATTTTCCTTGCGGATTTGAGGAATGCTTACCACCGTGCTATAAATTCAGCAAAAATGATTTCGAACATTACGTCAAAAAGACTATTGCAGAGCAATCCGGTAAAAAATATGTTTTTGACGGGTTCAACAAACAACGTTCCAAAAAGACCTCAAAAACGATAAAAGAAAACAAAAAGATTGATAACGACGCTCGCCGAAAAATGGGGAAACAATACGGATTTAAGCAAGCGTCATACTGCAATTGGATTGTTAAAGAAAAATATTTTTTCTACGTCCAGTACAATCAATATCCCTATTTTGACAACGTAGAATTTTACGTCAAACCCTGTTACTTCGACGACTTCTTGCTGGATGAAATAAACATTTGGGAAAAGAAATGTTCTCTCGGCGACCGTGCGATTATCGTTTCTGCGCCCAGCTTTTTGCTGTCGAGGACAGACCTTCCGCCGCAAAAAAGCGAAGACTTCTCAGCGGAAAGCCGTGAAAGCGTCTGGCTCGGAATCTTTAAGAAAGCACAACAGCTGATAGACGTTTTCTTGTCGAAAAAACACGATGTCGATTCGTTTGCATTCGAGTCATCGGGCTTGAGCAGCGACGACAACAATCTAGCAAGCATGTTGCAGATGCTTCACCATCACCAATACGAGAAAGTCATTGCGTTGGCGAC
>JAFPKH010000018.1:0-4093 GCA_017424825.1 Treponema sp.
GAAAGGCAAAAATAATGACTGGTACAGATGTTGCGTATACAAATAAATCAGGTCTTAAGCAGGAAAATAAATCTACGACCTACGGTAACGGAACGGCAAATCCGGTGCTCGCCTATGCAACCCGTGTAGGAACCCGCGGCCACCTCGAAACCGCCCAGATGAAGTAGTCCGCTAAAACATACGGCTACCAGCTAAAAAATCAAAGCCCGGCAGAACTGTCAAAAAAGTCCTGCCGGGCTTCCTTGTTTTATCTGTACGGGGGCAGGATGTTTGTCGCAAAAGAAGTTGAAATCTCCCGCAATTACTGATAGACTGCTATGAAATAAACTTGCACAATAAACATTTAGAGAGGTCATAAATTGAAGATTTCTGGTTCACGCGTAATTATCGAATGCCTTGTCGAGCAAGGAGTTGACACAGTTTTCGGGTATCCGGGAGGGGCGATACTCAACGTGTATGACGAGCTGTATAAAAATCAGGACAGGATCCGTCATATTCTTACGGCTCATGAGCAGGGTGCGGCACATGCTGCTGACGGTTATTCACGCTCAACCGGAAAGGTCGGCGTCGTGTTTGCAACAAGCGGCCCTGGTGCAACAAACCTTGTGACCGGAATCGCCACCGCATACATGGATTCTTCTCCTATGGTCGCAATCACATGCAACGTTGCCACATCTCTTCTCGGAAAAGATTCTTTCCAGGAAATCGACATAACGGGCGTTACCATGCCGATCACCAAGCACAATTTTATGGTAAAAAATGTAGGTGAACTTGCATCCGTCATCCGTGAGGCTTTCGTCATTGCAAAAAGCGGCCGTCCGGGACCGGTTCTCATTGACATTCCGAAAGAAGTGACCGCTCCTGACAATCTCGTTGAATTCGAGCCTCTTTCAAATCCTTCTGATGCCGCGGAGCTTGTAAAAAAAGACAGCGTGAGCCTGAAACGTGCGCTTGAAACACCGGTTCCTGGCGATGACGAAATCAAGGCTGCAGCGGAAATAATAAATTCATCTTCACGCCCTGTAATCTATGCAGGAGGAGGAGTGATCATTTCAGATGCCGCAAAGGAGCTTTTTGAATTCGCTTCAAAGGCGGACATCCCCGTAGCCCAGAGCATGATGGGTCTTTCTGCATTCCCGTCAAGCAGCAAGCTCAACCTCGGTATGGTCGGCATGCACGGAACCAAGGCAAGCAATATGGCAGTCACGGAAAGCGACCTTGTCATTGCACTCGGAGCACGCTTTTCCGACCGCGTCATTTCTGATGCATCAAGATTCGCCAAGAACAGCAAGGTTTTCCACATCGACATTGACCCGGCAGAAATCAACAAGAACATTCCTGTTGCCGGATGCCTGATCGGTAATGTGAAGGACGTTCTTTCACGCCTTATTCCTCTCGTAAACAAAGCGAGCCATGATGAATGGAGGGAAAAAATCTCAGAATGGAGCAGAATCTACCCTAAGATGTACGACGACAAGCCGGCTGATTCAATCAACCCGAAATTCATCTGCGAATGCATTCACAAGATTGCAGGAGACGATACTTTCATTACTACGGAAGTCGGTGAGCACCAGCTTTGGACCGCACAGCACTATCCGTTTGAAAAGCCCAGGACTTTCATCACATCCGGCGGACTCGGCACCATGGGATTCGGAACGGGAGCGGCGATCGGAACTCAGTTTGCGAACCCGGAAAGAAGGGTCGTGCATATTGCCGGTGACGGTTCTTTCCGCATGAACTGCAACGAGCTTGCGACAATCTCCCATTACAACCTTCCGGTGGTGATCGTCGTGGTCAACAACGGTACCCTTGGAAACGTCCGTTTGTGGCAGAGCGTGTTCTACGGCAAAAGATACAGCGCGACGACTTTGGATTTCGGTCCGGATTGGGTAAAGCTTGCCGATGCATACGGAATTCAGGGATTCAGGGCATCCAATGCCGAAGAATTCGAAAAGGTTTTCAAGGAAGCGTTTGAAAGCGGTAAGGCTGCCGTAATCGATGCGAAGGTCGATATAGACGTTCCTGTCATGCCTATGGTTCCGGGCGGAAGGGCAATCTATGAGCAGATTATGGACTTGAACTGATCGGAGGAAAGCTTTGGAAAAGGATATTCATGAATCCGGTGAAGATTATATAGAAGCTATATTGATGCTCCAGAAGGAATCCGGAACGGCACCGCGCTCAGTTGAGGTCGCCAAAAAACTCGGCGTTTCAAAACCCAGCGTGAGCCGTGCCATGGGAATCCTTGTCGAAAGGGGCTATCTCCGCATAAATGACAACGGTACTCTTCAGCTTACCGAAAAAGGTGAGGCAAAAGCGAACGACGTGTATGAAAGGCATATCCTTTTGACCCAGTTCCTCATGAAGATTGCCGGAGTCAGTGAAGAGCAGGCCGCCCGCAATGCTTGTAAAATCGAGCACGACATAGATGAGGACATTAAAAACGGAATCCGCAGGTGGATGGAAAAGAATTCTTAGGAAAAAGCCGGGGAAAAATTATGCCGCAGAATAACGAATCTAAGCACAGTGCTATAACAGATGACAATCACAAGGCTCTCTGGAGCGGACGTTTTGCAGAAGGTCCCGATGCCGCAGCGGTTGAATTTGAAACTTCAATCTACGTGGACGAGCGCATGGCCTTCGACGATATAAAGGGATCCATTGCCCATGCAACGATGCTCGGTGAACAGGGAATCATTTCGAAAGAAGAGTCTGAAAAAATTGTTTCGGGGCTTGAATCTATAAAAAAAGACCTCGAATCAGGCTCCCTCAAAATAGATTATTCTGCTGAGGACATCCATTCCTTCGTTGAGGCGACGCTTACCGACAGAATCGGGGACACCGGAAAAAAAGTCCACACCGGAAGAAGCCGGAACGACCAGATTGCGCTTGATGAACGCCTTTATTTGCGCAGGATCATTCCTTGCGTCCAGGACAACATCATCACGCTGATCGAGCAGCTTTCGGACATCGCGTCAAAGCATGTGAACACTCTTCTGACCGGGTACACTCACATGCAGCATGCTCAGCCGGGAACGCTTGCACAGCATCTTTTGGCGTGGGCTTCCATGCTCAAAAGGGACTGGCAGCGCCTTCAGGACAGCCTTGGCCGCATAAACCTTTCGCCACTTGGAAGCGGTGCACTCCAGGGCAGCACTTTGCCTTTGAACCGTGAGCGTACTGCAGAGCTTTTAGGATTCGACGGGGTTACGGAAAATTCTTTGGACACCGTCAGCGACCGTGATTACTGCATCGAATTCGTTTCTGATTTTGCCATCCTCCAGTCACACCTGAGCCGCATGTGCGAAGAAGTAGTGCTTTGGTCAACCACCGAATTCTCGTTCATCGACCTGAGCGAAAAATGGTCCACCGGAAGCTCCATAATGCCGCAGAAAAAGAACCCTGATTTTGCAGAGCTTATCCGCGGACGCACCGGAAAAGTTTACGGCGACCTTATGAACCTGCTCACCATGGTGAAAGGGCTTCCGCTGGCTTATGACCGTGACCTTCAGGAAGACAAGGAACCTTTGTTCGATGCCTTGGACACAGTGCAGAACAACATAACCGTCTTTACCGCCATGATTTCAAGCGCAAGATGGAACGTGGAAAACCTTGAAAAAAGCTGTGAAGGCGGATTTGCAAATGCTACGGACGTTGCCGAATACCTTGTAAGAAAGGGGCTTCCTTTCCGCACGGCACATTCAGTTGCGGCTTCTGCAGTAAGGATGGCGATCGATTCAGGACTTGACAAGATAGAAGACCTTCCTTTGACCGAGCTTAAAAAAGCAAGCGACCTGATCTGCGAAGATATATATGAAAAAATCTCGCCAAGGGCATGCATGGAAGAGCGTAAGACAAGCGGAGCGCCTTCTCCTGTACGCACTGAAGAACAGATTGCGTCGATGAAAGATTTCTGCAGGAAAAACAGGCACGGCTCCTGATTCTTGTGGAAATCATCCTGTGCTTGTTTCTTGAACCACTTGAACTAATGTAAAATATAGTTTATCATAAAACCCAAGGTTGGCTTCCAGATGATCCGTCCGGGAGCTTTCCATGAGTTATCTTCCGCATTCATATAATCCCAGAAACGTTC
>JAFPKH010000161.1:0-5559 GCA_017424825.1 Treponema sp.
CAGACCGGAAAGCCTCTCCTCATCATCTGCGAGGACATGGACGGTGAAGCACTTGCAACTTTGGTCGTCAACGCAATCCGCGGAACCCTCAAGTGCTGTGCAGTAAAGGCACCTGGATTCGGCGACAGAAGAAAGGAAATGCTTCAGGACATCGCAATCCTCACTGGCGGAAAAGTCATCACCGAGGATTTGGGACTCAAGCTTGAGAATACGGAACTTGCTGATTTGGGACGCGCAAAGTCCGTTAAGATTGACAAGGACAACACCACAATCGTTGACGGTTCAGGCGAAAAGTCTGCAATCGAAAGCCGCATCGCAGAAATCAAGGCGCAGATTGAAAAGTCAACTTCCGACTATGACAAGGAAAAGCTCAAGGAACGCCTTGCAAAACTTTCCGGTGGAGTTGCAGTAATCAACATCGGTGCAATCACAGAGACCGAGATGAAGGAAAAGAAGTTCCGCGTCGAGGACACTCTTGCAGCAACACGCGCCGCACTTGAAGAAGGAATCGTATGCGGTGGTGGACTTGCACTGATTCAGGCATCAAAGGTTTTGGACGAAAATGCAGCCGACCTTGTTGGAGACGAAAAGGTTGGATTCAAGATCGTAAAGCGCGCGCTTGAAGAACCGATCCGCCAGATTACCGACAACGCAGGACTTGACGGAGCAGTAATTGCAGACCGCGCAAAGAACGAAAAGCCTGGAGTCGGATTCAACGCCGCAACACAGGAATGGGTTGACATGATGGAAGCCGGAATCATCGACCCTGCAAAGGTGACACGCTCTGCACTCCAGAACGCAGCCTCTGTCGCAGGAATGCTTTTGACAACCGAATGTGCAATCACAGACATCCCGGAACCACCTGCACCACCAGCTCCTGCACCTGACATGGGCGGAATGTACTGATAAATAAAAAAATAAGGAAATCGCACCTTTAATTGCGAGCGTTATACGGAGGTCGTAAGTTTCTTGCGGCCTCGTTTTTTTGTTGATATTTTGAGCAGAATGCTGTACATTGAAAACAGAAGGAGGTTTGTATGGTTTCTGCAATGACTATAGCTGATGCGAAGAAGAAAATAACGTCACTGGAAAACACCATGAGTTATGATGACACGATATCCATTACAAGTCATGGAAAGGAAGTGTTTGCTTTGATTCGTTGGGACACATATGAATCCATCCAGGAGACTCTTGAGATATTGACGGACGAGCAGCTTACAAAAGACCTTGCCGAAGGAATAAAGCAAGTAAAAGAAAATAAACTGGTTGATAAGGTGACAAAAAAAATGACATTTATGAACTGATGAAAAAATATGTTAAAATTGGTTTATTGCCGTAGGGGGAAATATGAAAAGATTTTTTCTTGGCTTGTTTTGTGTCTTTATTTCCGCATTTGCATTTGCGCAGACTGCTGTGAACCAGGGGAAAAATTTTGTTGTTTATTCCTGTGTTGATTTTGAGTCTTTTGATTGGTACGAATCCCTTGACCAGATTAATGTAAAAACTGCTGATGAAAATCCTGCGACTGTCAGCGTTAGGCTTAGCCTTGGATATAAAAAAGATGACAAGGCTGCGCCTACGGAAATTGAAAACCGACGTGTAGAAATTACCGATGCACTTCGAAGATTTTTTTCGGAACAGACTGCAAATGATTTTAAGCCTCAGAATGAAGAAATTTTGAGGCAGAAAATCAAGGATTTGCTTAACGACACGATTTTAATTGATTCAAGAATTAGGGATGTGCGTTTTACACAGCTGGATGTAACTAGGTCATACTGATTTTTGAAAGACCGTCCTTGGTTGAATCAGGGGCGGGGTATTAAACCCTCCGCACGAATAAAATCCCAGACTGTCGATTGACTGATTAAAATATTTTATTTATTATCATGCTTATTTGTTAAAAACAGATTTTGTGATTAATGCATCGTTGTAAAAGTAGTTTAAAAGAGGTGATTCGGTTATGGATAATTTTACGGACGAAAGGGATTTTAAAATTCTTGATGCAGACAAATATACTTTTTTTGTATTGAGAAAAATTCTTGGTTTTAAAAATGAATTACTTTTGACAGATCACAAAAGACTTGTCATCTGCTTTTCACAAAATCCATTCCCGGTTTGGATATGGACTTCCGATGATGCGACGGAAGAAGATATGGAGACCGCATATAAACTTTCGGACGGGCATGGCTTTTTGAACGGAAGCCACCGCATAAATCTCAAATACACTCTTGCGGAATATTTTATCGAACGTGCGGCATCAGAAAACAAAAGTCTTTCAATTCTCACGAACATGTTTGCATACGACTGCCAGAAACTGATTTCTCCGGATCTTCTTTCAAAAACAGACGGAAACATTTCAAAATGCAAGCCCGGTGATGAAGAGGAGCTGGCTTGTTTCATGGACGGAATGCACAATGAAATCAATTGCGATAAAAAAACAAAAGAAGAATATCTGAACGATGCGGTAACATCAATTGCAGAGGGAAATGCTTATTTCTGGAAAAACGCCCATGGAAAAAATGTCGCAAGCTGTGAGTGGAAACCAAATGATGACATGGCAAGCATCTCGCTTGTTTTTACACGACCTGAATATCGCCGAAAGCATTATGCAGAAAATCTTGTTTATCAGGTTACAAAAATTGCAGCAGATTCAGGGTTCATTCCAATGCTCTACACTGATGCAGACTATGTTGCTTCAAATGCTTGTTATGAAAAAATAGGATATGTGCTTAGAGGAAAACTTTGTACAATCGGAAGGACTGGTTCATGAAAAAAATCAATACACAGGTTTCTCTTATACTGGCTGAAAAAAATGACATGAAGGAGATTTGGGAGATGCAGGTCGAAGCCTTTTCCGGTCTCTTGGAAAAATATCAGGATTTTGATTTAAGTCCGGCGAACGAAAGTTTTGAAAAAGTCTTGCAGAGGTTTGAACAGCCGTGGACAAAATATTATTTTATTGTCGCAGATGAAAACAAGGTCGGTGCAATCCGTGTGGTTGATAAAAAAGACGGTTCCAGAAAACGAATTTCACCAATATGGATTATGCCGGAACACAGGAACAAAGGTTATGACCAGGGCGCAATTTTGGAAGCAGAAAAAATCTACGGCACTGAGCATTGGAGCCTTGATACAATCTTTCAGGAAAAAGGCAATATTTATCTTTATGAAAAACTTGGCTATCACTGGACAGGAAAGATTGAAAAAATAAACGAAAGAATGGGCATCGTTTTTTATGAAAAGGATTGACTGATTTGAACGGTAATCATAGCGAAAATGGCCCGAAAATCGATTTATGAATTGTAAAATACAAGGAAACACTGAATAATCCGAATGCGGGTAGCATACTCCGTATGCGCATTCAGTGTTTCCGTAGATTATTCAGGATCCCGTTCCGTCGTATTTTCTTGCACCGTGGAGCCAGAACCGGTAGCTCAGGTAAAAGAACACAAGTCCTATCAGCGGTGAGAGCCACGAAAGCAGGGGGACTGAATCCGGTCGCAGAATCGGCAGGGACGGATAGTAGGCAATGAATGCAATCGGAATCACAAATGTAAATATTATTTTGAATACCGAATTGTAAATGCTTGCGGGGTATTTTGAAAAATCCCTGAACCGCGACATGATTACCATTACATAACCCGAGTTCTGAATCCAGAAGCATGTGGCTGCTGCAAAGTTCATAATCGAAATCATGAAAAGGGATGCCGCAAACAAAAACAGAACAAGCTGTGCAATCACAAAAAAAGTTACGGGAAGTCCTATGTGGTTCCACGCATATATCAAGGTTCCGAGTCCGAACGCAAACTGACCGAGTCCCTTTACGTCAAAATCTTCCGATATAAAATAAAAGAAAATGTTTATCGGACGGAAACAGTATTTTATGAAATCACCTGACTTGACCATGAAGCGCAGGTTCCAGTTGTTGTCAAAAAAGCACTGGACCGGAGTCAATGCGACAAGCGAAAATCCATAGAGAAAGAGCATCTCGTACATTGTCCATCCGTTGATTGACGGAAAGTTCTGGAACAAAATGTAAAATGTCACAAAGCCCATGAGGTTTGAAACAATCATCCCGATATTTGAAATTATGAAATCGGCACGGTAGCTCATCTTGCTTTTAAAACCCTGCGCAAGAATTTTTCCGTATATGCCAAGATAAAATTTCAGGCCGCGTCTTTTAATCTGTGCGTTCAATATGTTTTCATTTCTTCCGTTCATGATTCAGCCTCCGTTAACTGTAATTCTCTTGATTGAAATTCTCCAGAAAAGACATCCTATTCCGGTAAGGGCGATGCACCACACAAACTGAATTGCAAGTGGCGATAAAATCCCGCTTCCGATTGTGTAGCCCGGTTTTTGCAAAAGGATGCTCAACGGCGTGTCATAGATGCAGCGGAACGGAAGATACTGCACGATTTTTCGCAGCGTCTCTGGGAAAAATGCGAGCGGAATTGATGCGCCTGAAAGCAAAAGGACGATGCACTCCTTGACGATGTTCAGACCCCATGTCGATTCGGTGTAAAGACAGATTGTCGCGGCAATCATGTCAATGCTGAAGTTGATTACAAGTGCCATAACGACCGACAGAATAAAAAACAGAATGTTCACTCCGAAAGCAATCCTTCCGTGCGTCAATATGTTTATGATTACGAAAGTCGGAACGAAGGTAAGGAAAAACGACATTATGTTTTCCCCGATGTACGACCAGAAACTGTAGCTTCTGAAATTCATCGGCTTAAGAAGTTTCAGCACAATCGCACCCGACTGGATTTCACGGCTCATGTCCCAGACAAGAAAGACTTCGAGAAAATTGAACAGGGCTGTGGCAAGCACAAGATAAATCAGAGTGTCATTCAATGTCATTCCGTTTACCACGTCCGTTCCTGCCGATGCGTAAATTGCCTTCCACAAAAAATAAATCAGAACCAGATAGATTAAATTTCCAAACAGGGTAACGAATATTCCAAGCCTGTAATGGAGTTTTCCCATCATGCCGATTCGGGCCAGCGCAAGATATTTTTTTATGTTCATTTCACGCCTCCGTCTCATGCAGTTCTTGTTGCGGACTGCTCGTAGATTTTCTTGATTACTTCTTCCGTAGAAATGTCCTCAAGTTTCATATCCTTTACGCCGTTCTTTTTCTGATATTCCGCAATGACCGACATGACATCCGTTTTTGATTCGTCAACAATAATTTCCTTCCAGCCTTCGTCAACAAGATTCAGCCGTAATGTGCGGTATGATCCGAAGTAATGTTTCAGGTGCTCAATGTCGTTGTCGTAAATCATGCTGCCGTGGTCTATGATTACAATCCTCCGGCACAAAGCGTCAACATCTCCCATGTCGTGTGTCGTGAGGATTACGGTTGTATTTTTTTCTTTGTTAAGTCCCTTAATCAACTCACGGATTTTTGCCTTCATCGAAACATCAAGTCCGATTGTCGGCTCATCAAGAAAAACGATTTTCGGATTGTGAAGGAATGCCGCAAGAATGTCGCTCAAGGTACGCTGGCCCAGTGACATCTGGCGGACCGGTTTGTGGAGAAGGTTTTCAATG
>JAFPKH010000162.1:0-3278 GCA_017424825.1 Treponema sp.
CAGCATGGGGAACATTGCAGTACCAGATGGAATATGATTTGGAATACGGCGAAAAATTTTATGACCTTACATGGAACAACGGATTTTCGCACACGCAGATTCTTTCGGACATCAAAGTGCCGTGCGTGTTTTTGCATGCAAAGGAAAGCATTTCGGATGACGGCGTTTATCTTTGCGCGTCTTCAAAAGAACAGGCTGACCGTGCAGTGTCTTTAATAGAAAACTGCAGGTTGATTGAAACTACGACAAGCGATCATTCCATACATGATGTGCACAAGGACATTTACATTGAGGCGGTGAATTCAATGCTGAGTTCAAATCAATAGGAGGAAAAAATGCTGAAAGATAATCTTGTCATTCTTAGAAACGCAAACGGATTTTCACAGGAAGAGATTGCGGAAAAAATCGGCATCTCAAGGCAGGCTTATGCAAAATGGGAGACCGGCGCAACTGTTCCGGACATCGAAAAATGCAAGCGGCTTGCTGACACTTATGGAACGACAATCGACAGTCTGATTGAAACGACGACAATTGACGGCGAAAAAACAATCCTTCCTCCGCCAAAAGGAAAAAACATCTGGGGTTCCGTAACGATAAATGAACGGGGTCAGCTGATTATTCCGAAAGCAGTGCGCGAAATGTTCAAGCTTTCCGGCGGACAAAGGCTCATTGTTCTTACGGATGAAAACGACGGAATCGCATTGGTACCTGCCGAAGTGTTTGAAGAAAAAATGAAAAACGTAATGGAATATGCATCAATGAAAAACGAGTGAGCTTCTACAAATCAGAAATGTCGGCATCGGAAGTGATGGTTATCTCATAATCAGGATACGCTTCTTTTACTTCTTTCGTCATTGTCTCCACGGCCTCTTTGAATGAGACGGAAAAAGTCAGCACGGCGTCAAAGCGCATTTTTTTGTTCTGCATGTCCAGATAAAATCCGTGCATCTGCAGCACATAATCATGCGCCGTTATTATTTTTTGCACGTTGCTTCTGATTTCAGTTGCCGAATCATTTTTTGTGTTGTATGAATACACGCCGACACCCGTGAGGATTACCGAAGTTTCTTTGTATACTTTTTCTTCAAGCCTGCGCGTCAGATTATCGACTTCCTCCACCGTCATCGTATCGGGAAGCTCAATGTGCACAGAGGCAATGTTTTTGTTCGGCCCGTAATTGTTGATTATCAAATCGTATGCACCACGGACGGGTTCTTCTTCGGCTATAAGCTTTTTGACTTTTAAAACCAATTCCTTATCAGCACGCTTTCCCAAAATGTCGTCCAGAGTTTCAATCAACATTCCCATTCCGGCCTTTATGATGAATGCCGCTATCACCACGCCAACAAATGCCTCAAGCGATATGTGGAAAATCATGTAAACCAGTGCCGATGCCAAAACGGAAGCTGAGATGATTGCATCAAAAAGTGCGTCAGACCCGGATGCAACCAGCGCACCTGAATTGACTTTGCGCCCACGCTTTTTTACGAAGAGACCGAGAATCAGTTTTACGATTACCGCAACCGCGATTATCACAATCATTACGATTGAATATTCAGCCTTCTCAGGATGGATGATTTTCTTTATTGATTCCACAAGGGACGTTATACCGGCATACAGAACGAGAGCCGCCACAATCATTGAAGAAAGATATTCGATTCTTCCATAGCCGAGCGGATGTTTTTTGTCCGGAGATTTTCCGGCCAGCTTTGCTCCGACTATTGTTATTACTGATGAAAGTGCGTCCGAAAGATTGTTGACCGCATCAAGAATGATGGCAATCGAATTGGAGATTATTCCTACAACCATCTTGAAAGCAACCAGCATTACGTTTGTGAGTATCCCGATTACGCTCGTGCGGACTATTATTTTTTCGCGTTCTTTTTCGTTCATAACATTATGATTATATAAAAAAAATCTGACGTATGTCAAAAGCTCGACTGCATTTGGAGGCCAGGATGTTTGCACTGTGGCATAACATTATCCGCTTGTAGATTAGGCAATATCGCATCCGTTCAGATTAAAAATTTTTGACAAAATATTCACCATCTTTGTTTATTACAAGGTTGATGTTTCGGATAAATGTGTTTTCCTGATTTTCAAGCTTGAATGGAATATAGACATTAATATAATCGTTGTTGCGGAAAAAGAATGAAGGCGGTACGTTTAATGGTTCTGACATTTCTTCAACACAAATGTCATATTGATCCATGGATGCAAAACTATTGTTTCTAAGATTTTCCAGATTTTTAATGAATCTGTTTTCTTTTGAGCTAAGATTCGGATAAGCATAATTTTTCCACTTGGGATTATTTTGCCTGTAATAATATAGAAATGCTTCAATAACTTGGATTGGATCTTTTTTATCTACCGTTTGAGTGTCGTCAGATGTAAAAGTTGATTTTTTAAATTTAAATCCATCATAATTTATATTTGTATTATCGATACAGTCAAAATTTTCTTTTAGCTTTATTAAAGTCGTAATATTATTAAATCCTGAAACTGACACAGAGTTTGAAGTTATTGCCTGTCTGATTACTGCGTTAAAAAGATATGAATTGTCAATCTGTGCAAGAAGAGATTTTCCAATATTGTTTGCGGTTAAGTCAGAAAATATTTTTGCACCTTCTACGTCAAGAGTGAGGACTATTTCATATATTTCTGAAGCAAATTGGTCACGTTTTAATTCTATCTGCTTAATGTGGCTTCCGTCAAAAACAATTTCTTTTTCTACGACATAATCAATTTTATCAAGATCATTATAGACTGAAATTATTTCGCAGTTTTCCGGGATTGGTTCGTCTGGTTTTGTGATTTCATTTACAAATCGGAATTTTAGCAAACTCCTGTCGCCACAAAAAGCAGCTCCTGCCATTAAAAAAACTAAAAGAAATATAATAAATCTTTTCATTTTTTCCTCCCTAAAAAGTGGCTTGTGGCCTGTCGGCTACGAACCTTTTTTATGTTATCTTTATTTTCCAAAGTTTTCAATTCATTTCAAATGAAAAATCTTCAATATAATTATTTATATTTTCTGGAGTGATTTTTTCATAAAACTCGTGGGTAACTATGCACTCAGATTGAGCTTCATAGCTTATTTTATCTTTTATAAGTTTTTCGAAAACTTCATTTACGACATCCATATTTTTACTTGAATTATCAAGGCGCAACAAACCTTCCATTCCATACATACGGCCAGTCGGATTATCAGATTTTATTATATTTATAAATATATCTTTATTTTTTAGTTCCAATAATTTTTCCATGGCGATTCTACC
>JAFPKH010000163.1:0-3025 GCA_017424825.1 Treponema sp.
GCCCGAAATCGATTCTACAGAAAGCAATGTCCGCTCTCTTACACCGGAAGAAGAAAATAAAGATCCTCCAAAATGGTATCACTACGTCGCGGCAATTGGCATCATCATTCTTGTCGCATTTCTTCTTATAAAGAGGCATATAAAAAAAGAAAAGGAATGGCAGTCAAGGCCACACGACTATTCAACATATTCATCACATTCATCAAGTTATGACAGAGACGATTCTTATTCATCAAGAAGTTCACGGTCATACAGTTCTTCCAGATCCAGCTCATCAAGATCCAGTTCATCAAGCAGCTCACATCGCTCAGGAGGCGGCGGTCGTACAGGTGGCGGTGGGGCAAGCAGCAGCTGGTAGCATCCGTGTAGCAATTGGTAGCACTTGATAATAAATCAAAGGAGTTTCCGGTGAAAAAAGTTTTTAAAAATCTGGCGGCGGCAATATTTATTTTTGCACTTTCGCTGAACGCAGTTTTTGCAGAAGATACGGAGTCTTCCTATTCCGATGATTTTCTTCTCTTTGATTCCGAGACTGAAAATTTTAAAAAGGACAAGGATGGTCTCTACGAGTGGACCGGAAGTTTTGTTCTTGACACGGCAGAGATGCTATCAGAAAACGAGCGGCTCTCGCTAAAAGAATTTCTCCGCGACCTGAACGACACAACAGGCGTGCAGATTGCAGTCCTCACGATTCCGACAACAGACGGAGAAAACATACACGACCTTGCCGTGCGCTATTTTGACAAATGGGAGCTTGGACAGGAAGGCATTGACAACGGAGCAATCCTCACGGTCGCACTCAACGACAGAATGAACGATATTACAACAGGCGACGGAACCGAAGGGATTCTTACAGACATCCTGTGTAAAAAAATCCTCGATGAAGTTATGAAACCTGCGTTCCAGGCCGGACATTATGGCGAGGGAATAATCAATGCGGTAAACTGCATGGCAGGAATAATCGTGCAGGATGACTCGATTAACATTCAGCCGGAAACCAAAAAGCTTATAAAAAAAATAAAGGAAGAACCAAAAAATCTGGAGTGGCTGGCACTGCTCCTTCTTATCGGCGGGACTGTTGCATTCGTCTTCATCATCGTAAAGACAAACAGACTGATAGAGTATGCTTCAAAAAAGAAATCCGAACGCGAAACCGAGAAAATGAAAAAAAGGAAACTGGAGGCATGGCTGGCACTTCCGCCAGAAGAAAGGGAAAGAATAACAAGAGAGCAACAGGAAAAAGAAGCGGAAAAGCAAAGAAAGATTGAAGAAAAAGAAAAGGCCTGGAAATCATTGTCGGCGGCACAAAGAAAAAGAATAATGAGAAACAGGAAGACGAAAAACAAAAAATCATCCAATTCAAGAAGCTCATACGAAAGGGATTCCGACTCATATTCATCAAGTTCATATTCTTCAAGCTCCAGCTCATACAGGTCCAGTTCATCCAGTTCAAGCGGCTCTTACCGTTCGGGCGGCGGCGGTCACACAAGTGGCGGTGGAGCAAGCAGCAGTTGGTAACTGCCGTGCGGAGGCTGGTAGCATCCGAGCAGCAGTTGGTAGCAGCTGATAATCAAAAACACAGGGGGATTTATATGAAAAAAATTTTTACGGCGGCACTTACGATTTTTTTAATTGCAGGAAGCCTTTACGCCGACAAGCCACGGAAGTCGCTCGACTCGCTTTTAGATAAAATTGTAACGAATGTCATTTCCGGTTTTATCCCGGACGATGATTCATCGGAAAAAAACAATGCCGAAGATTCCCAGACACCGAACTATCTTGTAACGGAATCCCTGACAGACATTTCCTACTCCGACGATTTTCTTGATTTCGACTCTCAGACCCAAAGTTTTTCAAAAGACAGGGACGGTGTTTATAAATGGACCGGCAGCTTTGTGATTGATGCGGCAAACCTTCTTTCAAAAGCCCAGCGTCTTTACCTGAAAAAATTTCTTCTGGATTTGAACGACTCGACCACCGTGCAGATTGCAGTGCTTACGGTTCCGACAACCGACGGCGAAAACATCCATGACTTTGCAATGCGGCATTTCGACAAATGGGAGCTTGGAAAAAAAGGCGTTGACAATGGTGCAATCCTTACCGTTGCATTCCAAGACAGAAAACTTGACATAGCAACAGGCGACGGAACAGAAGGAGTCCTCACCGACATTCTCTGTGCAAACATCATCAACAAAATTCTAAGCCCCGCATTCAAAGACGGACACGAGGGCGACGGAATAATCACGGCTGTAAAAAACATGGCCGGCATAATCACGTCGGACGAAACGCTCGTAACAATTTCCGACACAGACTCCCGCACAAAAAATGATGCCTCGGAAAACAGCTCAGGCTCCAAAATAAAATGGTGGATGATAGTAATAGGAATCGTGCTGCTGCTGATTACTATTCTGACAAACATCGGCGGAGGCTCCCACATTCACATAGGTGGCGGAAGAAGTTTCCGTTCCGGTGGCGGTGGATTCCATCGTTCAGGAGGAGGCGGTCGTTCCAGCGGCGGTGGAGCAAGCGGAAGCTGGTAGCATCCGAGCGGCAGTTGGTAGCATCATAAATTTAAAGCCGACAAACAACGTCATTCTCATTTCTTTCTAAGAATCTTCAGAGCGGCATAATGCTGGATTTCAAATTGCTCGGGCGTTTCAGATTCCAGCATCGCCCAATGCTCTTTTTCCCACGCCGCAAGTTCATCTCCCGACAGGGACGCACCAACGCCACGACAGGCTTTCATTCTTCCGTGCCAGCTTTTCCGCGTAAAAGGAATTTTCACATCGTATTCCTCATGATCTTCCAAATCAAAATATTCGTATGCGACATCCGGCACCCAGATTGGATGTTTCGTCTCTCCCGCACCAGACCACTTTGGACTGTATTTCAAAACAATCTCCTCGCTTCTTCCTGCAATCCTGTCCTCAAACGGAAGCCATGCCATGTAGAGAATCAAAAGTTTTCCCCCGCTTTTCAAAACACGAGCAAACTCCGGCATCACTTTCTCATGGTCAAAATACCA
>JAFPKH010000164.1:0-2584 GCA_017424825.1 Treponema sp.
ACTAATTTTGAAAGGTATTCACAACATCATGTTCTGCAGGCTGGTGTAGGCCCAGCTGTTTATGATATTGCTTTGTACTAACATGTCAAAGATCACCCTTTGCGCTGCAAATATACATTATTTTTGTGATATTATCCAAATTTCATCCAAAAAGTTTGTGATATTTGCAATTTTCGCCACATTATTATATTTATACTCGCCGGTGCATCCTGTCAAGCCTTTACTCATAAAACGTATCAATTTAAGCCGGAAAATATGGAAACTGTGCACCAAATGGAAAGTTATGCGAGAAAATAAGAAAATATGTAATCAAATCTCAAATTTGCAGACGATTCTTGCTTTTGTTTAACGTATTTTTGCTACCTTTGCCACTCAAATTCTAAAAAACTATAAGTAATGGACAAAAGAAATTCGCTTTACGCAATTTACAAATTCGATTTTCATAAATCGCCACAGCAATCAATACAAACCGCCGCTGATGGTATAGATGGTGCTAAATACGTTAAATTTGCTCAAACCTGCTTTGCAAGTCTGTTTGACAAAAACAGTATCGACAAACTTGCCAAAAAGAATAAAAAGGGCGAAATTATAACCATGCTACCAAATGATGTGTTAGCTAAGGCAGACGACATTTTTCTATGGCGCGTAAACAATAGCCAATTCAAAGATTGGTGGAAACGTACAGGAAAAGACCAAAATGGTTTTGATACGTATGAGAAAGATGAAATTGAGTCGAACCCATATTGCTACATTCTGATAGACAATCGTCCTGGCATAGGATTGATGGCTATTGAGAAATCACCAGCCTGGGGAAGCAAACCCGATTTGCTGCGTGATGTGATATTAGAAAACTTCAATCGTATGCTTGGCGACCTATTTGACCTTGAGATGCGCATCGAGGCCAGAATGAACCCAAAAGATATTTGGGACTTTGTAAATGAAAGATTGTTCGTACACGGCGACTATATTCGTAAGGTTTCGTTCTCGTTTCAGAATCCCAAGAAAATCAACAAGTCAAAGGGCATGGAGATAAATTCTGCACACCTGAAAGCGATGCTAAAAACGGTTGAGATTTCAGACGCCTTGAAAGGATTCTTCACAATGGAATTTGATAAGAACTCAAATGGCAAAATTTCACAGGCAAACAAAGACATGGCTGAAATGGTAAAACTCTGTAGCGAAAACGGTTATGATATCAGCATCACCTTTAAGGAGTTCAAAACCTACCGCATAAACGACTACGTAAGGGCATATTACCCATTGACTTTCGAAGTTTTACATAACTTTAGTATTGGTACTCGCGACTTTGACAACATGACAGGACTTGAAACATGGTTTAACTTAATTAATGAACAAACTAAAAACTACCTAAATGAATCAGAGGTTCCAACCCGCAGAAATAAAGCTCGTAAGTGAGAAGTATGCCGAGAACGAGCTTTACAAGGCTATTTGTCAGATTGGTCGAAAACTGGAGGCCGAACTGACAGAATTTGGTTTGTGTCCAGAAGAGTGTATTGTTGAAACACTCGAGCTACTTAATATCATCGCCAACAAGGGTGACGCTATATCAACAGAAATTGAGGACATATGGCTACAAAAGCACAATGAGTACAAGCGTTTCGACCGTCATGTAAGCGAGAACGAAATACGAAAGGCTGTGGGCATAGTCTTTGGTTTTGCCATCTTGGCGCTTGGTACAAGCAGTCATAGTTTCTACAAATTCACACTTACCCAACAGCTTATGCAAAATATAGCCAACCATTCTTTTGAGGAGTGGCCCCTGATGCTCGACAAGATATTCTCCATCTCCCTACCCGACGGTTGGTATGACACCTTTATCAATGAGGAACCGGAAAAAGATAATGGCTGTAATCGGGAAGAATCTGGTACAAAAGTTACGAAGTTTACGGATTTTATAATAAACAATGCTGAGACTGACAAAGTGATAAGTATCATAAGAAAGAATATCACTCCCAGCAGACCGAAGCAAACAGCATTAGTAATTATTGGGGGCATCGAAGCAGGAAAAATCCAACAAGATGTATCGGCACCAAGTATTGAAAAAGAATTTGGTGTGAAAGGAAACTCCATAAAACCATACCTTACTAAATACAGAGGGTATAAAATTGGGCTGAACAATTACTTTTCCGAAGATGAACTAAAACCTTTCAAAGCGCTTTTTTGCGAGAAATAATCATTTAAAGGTTCCAAACTTTATAGCGATAAATAGCGATGAATATACGGCTATTTATCGCTATTCAATTATTTCGTTCCATTTCCACACACATCGTATCTTTGCAGCAGAAATTTCTAATCGGAGTTTCTGCTGCATTCTTTTTGATGTTAGTCGGCAGAAAAAAACTGGGCACGGCTCCGAGCGCGAGATGAAGTACAGCCTATCTATATCATCGCGTAAGTGCAAGAGGGCAATTTTAATTCATAATTAGAAAAATGAAAAAGAATTGCAACACGCATTTTAGCGTGAATTTGAAAACCTTGCTGCGCAAGGATCGCCTGGCAAAGGTGGGTAAGAATTATCTGGGTGTGCTGCGTCGCGATGTAGAGAGCGATGAGTTTCGTTACG
>JAFPKH010000165.1:0-2512 GCA_017424825.1 Treponema sp.
CAGAAAGATTTGGGCTTCGACACATGGTATTTCAACTGGGACGACAAGATACAAAAATCCTCAAGCGTAAACACAATCCGTCCTTCAAAAGATGCGAAAAGCACACACCAGGCGTTCAACCCAATTCATGAGATTCCTTTCGTGTTCACGTTCGATGCGCAGTTCGACGTTCTGTTCAAGATTCAGGCGGTCGTACAGTTCAACAATGTGACGGTCGGCGGAATATTCCTGTCAGTAATTGACTGCAAAGCCGGAATTGACTGGGGGTTCAGGGAATGGTACACGGCATTCGGAAAAAGAGTCGCACCGAAGGTATGGACATTCTACGCAGACACATATTCTTCTTCCTCTAAAAACACGGAAAGCACGGCATTTGTCGGAATAACCACAATCGACGAAAACAAGTCTTATTACGGAGGAGGCGCAAAGGTGACGATCTGCCCGGTCGTCGAGTTCAGGCTGGGAGCAGGAATCGGCTACACCATACTCGGAGCAGGTGCTGACGTTTCAATCGGCGGCGGAATAGACCTGTTTGCCCCGCTTACAGGATTCCTTGGATTCGGATTCACTCCTTCGAAAGATTTTGTGCTTACGACAGAGCTTGCACTTGATCTCGGCATAGGCTGGCACGGTGACGTACAGTTCTGCCTAAAACCGCCTATCCTTTCGGCAAAACGATGGAACTATGACATTCCAGGACTAAAGAGCGAAGCACAGTGGCAGGTGTTCAGGATCCGTACAGAAAACTTCGAAATCGTAAAGAAAGAGGGATTCAAGAAAAAATAGGCAGAAAAAATTTGCTTTCACGGAGAACCGGCCATTAATGTCAAAAGCATCGATAGTCGGTTCTCTTTTTTAACCAGCTATTTACCAGACTTTCCGGCAAACTTCTTATTCAACGCCCACAACGCCACGGAAAAAACCCATGTGATAAGAAGGACAACCGGAACCACAAACCAGATAGTGTTCATCCCGCCGTCCAAAAATCCGTACCAATCGTAGGCATGCGTAGGCTTTCCGTTTTCAAGATGAAGAAAAACGTTCGGAATATAATAAAATCCATAGAGCACCATAGGAATGATTCCGGCAAAACTTACAGGGAACGAAGCTTTTTCAACAGGCTCGAAGAAAACAAAACTTATTATGCAGAGAACCGGTGTCAGAAAATGCATGAAAAAATTCGAGTTCTTGAAATAATCAAAATAAGTCGTAGTCGTGCGCGGAGCAAGAAAAAACACTGTGACCATCATCGTGAGCGTCACTCCGGTTACAGCCGCAAGCTTCAGGACATAAAGCACCTTGGAAATATTCAGGCTTTTTCTACCGGACGGAGAAAGCTTTATGACAAGATAGACCAAAGAAATGATTCCTGCAAACACATTCGAATCAACGGTGAAATACTTGAATGCATGGAAATTCCTTGATGAAAGAAGCTTGACTTCTCCCATAAAATAAAACCCGATGATCATGCTGACCGTTGCAAAAACTGTAAAAGCAAAAATAAGAATGTTCAACACCACAGCTGTTTTCTGGCGACCGTTCATATAAATCTCTCCTTAAATATAATATTTCATTTTCTTTCAATGATAAGCTCACTGTTCATTCCTGTCAATTCAATTACGTTCTCCGAATCTTCAGAAGAAAAATTTTCCGAAGCAGAACCGTTCTCCTCAAAAATAACCGTATTTCCAATCCCTTTTTTAACGGAACGGAAAGGCAGATTTTTTGGAAGAACAATGCGTGACGTTGACTTGATCTGATTCAGCTCGATTGCCCCGTTGAAACCAGATGCATTGATTTTCATATCAAGATTGCAGTTGATTTCAAAAGTCCCGTCCAATCCGTCAACATTCACCTGAGATGCGCGGCCGTCAAATTCAATATCCTCACAAACGACATTCGCAAGCGAAAGCACTTCGCATGATGCATCCAATTCCACTCCTGAAATATATTTGTTCGGAAGAATAACTTCTATATAAAGCTGTTCTTTTGCCGCAGATTCGCTGACTTGTTTCGCCCGGTTTACGTTGATGTCAATTCTGTTCCTTACGTCGTCGATTTTGGTTTTAAAATCCTGCTGAATATTTGAAAGAGTGTCGGAAGAAAGAACCACCTTGATTTTTTCCTCGCCGCCTCCACAAACAGAAATCGATTTTGCACCGCCGAGCTTGATATCAAAACTCTTGGAACCGTCAATGTCGTATTCAGTCGTACTCTCATAAAGCCGTGACTTCACCTGCTTGGCAAGCTTTTCCTCGGACACAAAATCATCAAGCGTAATCCCGAACAGATTCGATATCGCCATAAGATTTGCAATATCAGGAATCCCGGCATTCGTTTCCCACTTTGTGATTGCCTGACGAGACACATTCAGTTTCTCCGCAAGCCCTTCTTGTGAAAGCCCGGCAGCCTTTCTTGATTCACGCAATTTTTCTCCAAAAGTCATAAGCATGTCCTCCTTTCCCGTATTAATCAGCGGTTCCCTAGATTTTCTTTGATGATTCCATTCTAC
>JAFPKH010000166.1:0-5392 GCA_017424825.1 Treponema sp.
ATGTGGATGATCATTGCATCTGCCGCCGCTGAAACAAAGACTTCGCGCTTGTATTCGATCGAGCTTCCGTGTGAGTTGCGTGAAAAAATTGCAGTGCTGGGAACTTTGGTTTCTTTTGCGAAGCTTGTGCTTGCCACCGCCGTTTCAAGATCCAGTTCGCGGACATAACCTGTGGCTCCGTCAAAAACATCCTTGCGGTCTGGGAGAGGTCCTGAAAGACCTGTTTTTTCTGCAGTGTAATAATCTATGTGAAGCTCTCCGGCTGTCTGGTAAACCGCCTGCTGCGAGGGGCATCCGGTCATCGATTCAAAGCCGAGTTCCTGAGCTTCTTCATGGCGGCCTTGGTTTATAAGCTCCCGGATTTTTTCAAGGTTGGAAAGGCAGCTGTAATTGTTCCTGTCACGGTATGGGGAAGACCAGACTGATTCTTCGTTCAGCTGTATGATTTCATGCCCAAGGTTTCCGTAAACCATTCCGCCGATGCGTCCGTTGCCTACTGGAAGCGCCTCGTTCCAATCTTTAGCCGGAGATTTATACCAAAGTCTGTCCATAAATGTTCCTCAAAAATTTAGGTTTGACATGCTTATTATACTGAATATGAATTTATTTGTCATGGGTGGATTTTGCGAAGAGCGCGTTGATCAAATCTTTTAGCGATTCCACGGATTCTTCTGTGTTTTCGAATTTCGGTCCGATCAAACGTGCGTATGAAAGGTCTTTGCCTGTTTTGATCCTCTGCTTAAGTTTGGTCACCGGGCGGATTTCACCTGCAAGGCTCAGTTCACCTACGACAAGCGTTTTTTCAGGCAAAGGAAGATCAGTGCGCGCTGAATACAATGCTGCTGCCAATGCTGCGTCTATTGCGCTTTCGGTAAGCCTTACTCCGCCTGCAACGTTTATGTACAAATCTTGGTCGGAAAATTTTATGCCGCCTCTTTTTTCAAGGACTGCCGCAACTCTGCTCACCCTTGCCGAATCAATTTTGTCGGAGAACACACGGTTCACGGAAGATTTGGAAGGCACGGTCAACGCCTGTATTTCTACTACAAAAACCCGGCTTCCTTCAAAAACTGGGACGCATGCAACTCCTGCCGGTGTTTGTCCTTGGCGGCGCGTTATAAAAAGTGCGCTTGGGTCGCTTACGCATTTCAATCCGTCGGATTCCATTTTGAAAATACCGAGTTCGTCAACTGAACCGAAGCGGTTTTTTTGTGCCCGCAGGAATCTTACTTCATCATTGCTGCGTTCGAATGACAGTACCGTATCGACCATGTGCTCAAGGCTCTTTGGACCGGCTATGGTTCCGTCTTTTGTCACGTGGCATGTCATGAACAAAACGGAGTCACGCTCTTTGACCCATGAAATCAATTCGTTGGCGCAGTACTTCAGCTGATTGACCGTTCCGGGAATCATTCCGGCTTCAACCGAATAAACCGTTTGGATAGAATCGATTATTACCATTACGGGGCTGAGCGATGTAAGCGCGTCGAGTATGTCTTCAAGCCTGAGCGTACAAAGGATTTCAAGCCTGTCCACGTTCAGTCCGAGTCTTATGGCACGCCCTTTTACTTGTGACGCTGATTCTTCTCCCGAAACATAAAGCACACGGCCTTTTTCATTTTTTTCCAAAACAGATGCGGCACATTGGATCAGCAGGGTTGATTTTCCTATGCCCGGTTCTCCGCCCACAAGTATTGCAGATCGTTTTGTCGCTCCTCCGCCAAGCACCCTGTCGAATTCCTGGTTTCCCGTTGAAGTGCGGTCTTCCGTCTGCATCGTTATTTTTGACATTGGCACCGGTTTGACCTTCGTAACGGTTCCGTCAGTTTTTTTCTGGAATCCTGCTGCATTCGGGTCAACGATACATTCTTCAAGCGTATTCCACGATCCGCATTCAGGACAACGGCCAAGCCAGCCGGGTTGTGTATAAGAACATTCAGAACATTTGTAGACTATCGATCCTTTCTTTTTTGCCATAGATTTTTCCTAATTAAAATGCGACTGCATCAGCTTTTGAGCCGTCTTCTGATTTAGATTCCACGCGGATAAAAACATCGTTCGGAAGACATGCTGCCCATAATCCGGGTTCGGAAATTCCACCGCTTTGGACGCAAGTTTTGTTCGGGCATGGAGAATCTTCGAATCTGGCTGTACCGTTTTCCACAATTATGACAGACGTGCCTATCAGCCCCTTGATTTCGTAACGTCCGTTTTTTTCAAGGGAATAAACATATTCGTTCCCGCATGCTGATATTATGAGATTTTTTTTCTCACCGGAGGCATTTTTGATCATAAAAAAAGAAAAAACGATTGCCGCAGCAAACAAAACCGCCGCCAAAACATCGCCGAAACGCAGCTTATTCATAGAACCCTTAATAAAAGGTATGGATTTTAGCTCCCATGGTCAAGAAAATTCGATGAAATCTGTTTTTGAATCGTGGAAATGTGGTATAATGCCGGCGGAGTGATGAAAAAATGTACAATCTGGCACAAGCGGCGGCAATAGCGGTGATCGGCGGGGCAGACGGGCCTACTGCAATTTATGTTTCCTCGGAGTTCCCCTGGGTGATTCTTGTTTTGAGCGTCCTGTTCATTTCCCTGTTTGTCTTCTTCCTTGTGCGGTTCATAAAAAACATCCGCAGGAAAAACAAAAAGAAAAGCGTTGTGTACGGCATTGTCTGTCTGCTCATGCTTTTGATTCTTACTATATTTATGGTAAGCAGGATTTGTGAATTCGCACGCTATAAAAAAATCCTAAGCCAGATTGATTCAACGGAAAGTCCCTTTTTTGCTCAGGATGATTTTGTGAAGAATGATTTTGTGCAGGATGATTCGGCGGAAATCAAATCGCATGCTGCGGAAATCAAAAAAGACGGGAAAAATATCGAAGAACGTTTTTTGCTGCCGGATGGTTTTGTCAGGAAAGATTATGATGAAAAATCATTTGCGGAATTTTTAAGGAAGTTTCCTCTGAAAGATTTCGGGGAGCCTGTGCTTCTTTACAACGGAGAAAAAAAATCCGGCCGTGTTTATGCGTCGGTTTTTGACATGCCGATTTTGAATCAGGATTTGATCCAGTGCGCTGATGCCGTAATCAAGCTTTATGCAGAATGGCTTTATGAAAACAAGCGTTATTCAGAAATAGCCTTTCACATAACTAACGGGCTTTTTGTTCCTTTTGAAAAATATGCGGAAGGATCAAGGCTGGTTGCCAAAGGTGATGACGTTGAATGGAAAGACGGCTTCAAAAAAGGTTATGACCGTGAAATTTTTGATTCCTATCTCCGCACGATTTACACTTATGCCGGAACCATTTCTTTGTCGAAAGAATCAAAGCCTGTTGAAATCAGCGATATTGAGCCGGGTGATTTTTTTATAAGCGGCGGAAGTCCTGGTCATGCCGTTCTCGTTCTTGATGTAGCTGAAAACCAGTCTGGCGAGCGCATCATGCTTTTGGGGCAGAGCTACATGCCGTCGCAGGAATTTCATGTCCTAAAAAGCTTTGAGGATATAAATCCGTGGTACGCAATAGAAGATTCCGTTTTGCGCACTCCTGAATGGACTTTTCAAAAAGGATGCCTGAAACGCTTTTAAATCAGCTTTGCGGGTCTTTTTGTTATTTTTATCACACAAATCAAATAAATTTCCTTTATAATTTGCCCAAATCCTTTGACTATTTTTCTTTTTGCCTGTAGAATAACTATGTAAATTGAGTCAATACTGTGATTTTATTCACATAACAAGGCGAACACAGATGAAAGAGATTCCTGCACCGACAAAAAAAAGGCTGATACTTCTGGAAAGGCTGTTGGCTGACTATAAAGAAGAGCGCATCACATCACAGAAGATTCAGTCGATTACGGGATGGACATCGGCGGTTGTAAGAAGGGATTTCTATCTTCTTGAACTGAAGTGCGGCTCCAGCAACGGATACAAAGTCCGGGAGCTGAGGGACTCAATCAAAAATGCGTTGAATCTTTCAGGAAAAAAGATTGCCTGCTGCCTTGTCGGTCTGGATCGTGTCGGACAGATGCTTTTGGATGGCGGCGGCCTTGATGGTTCAGGTTTTTGCCTTACGACCGGATTTGATTCAAACGTGAACAAGACGGAAGTCCTGAGTTCGTCTTTTCCGCTCCACTCAACGATTATGCTGGAGACTGTCATCAGGGCGGAGAACATAAAATATGCAGTCCTGGCGGTGGATGATTCCGAGGCGCAGAAGATGACCGACAGATTGGTTTCCTGCGGAATCAGGGGCATCGTAAATTACACGAGCTGCCTTTTGAGCGTTCCCGCCGGTGTGTCGGTTGAGAACGTAAGCCTTTTGACCGCGCTTAAAACTCTTGCAGCCGGTAATTGAAGGGCGTTTCTAAAAAAAAGATTCCGTGGATAACGGTCTTTATAAAACAATTGTACAAAGGGGTACGCTATGAGCAGAGTCTACAATTTTTCAGCGGGTCCGTCATGTTTGCCGGAAGAAGTTCTTAAGGAATGTGCCGAGGAAATGCTTGATTACAAGGGAAGCGGACAGTCCGTCATGGAAATGAGCCACCGTTCAAAGGTCTACGAGGCAATCATCGAGGACGCGGAGGCTATGGTCCGCAAGCTGATGAAGGTTCCTGAAAATTACAAGATTCTCTTTGTCCAGGGAGGAGGCTCTACTCAGTTTGCTATGGTCGCCGAAAATCTTGGAATCCACACGGGAAAGGCCGCCTATATTGAAACAGGTGTCTGGGCAAAAAAAGCCGCCGCCGAAGCAAAGAATCTCGGAATCGATGTGGATGTGATCGCCTCATCAAAGGACAAGGGATACTCATACATCCCGAGGGTCGAAAAAATCGAAGGTGATTATGACTATGCATACATCTGCTTCAACAACACAATCATGGGAACCCACTACGAGTACATCCCCGACACCGGAAAAATTCCTCTCGTCGCTGATATTTCCTCATGCGTTTTGAGCGAGGAGCTTGATGTCTCAAAATTCGGACTCCTTTTTGCAGGCGCACAGAAAAACCTTGCCCCGGCCGGAGTAACTCTTGTCATAATCCGCGAGGATCTGATTACCGACACACCGCGTGCAGGAACTCCGACCATGCTTATGTACAAGACCCACGCCGACAACGGATCAATGTACAACACACCGCCATGCTACACAATCTACGTGCTTGGAAAAGTCCTCCACTGGATTGAAAAGAACGGAGGAGCCGCCGGAATCAACAAGCTGAACGTCGAAAAGGCAAACTATCTCTACGACTTCCTTGACAATTCCGATTTCTACCACGCAACGGCAGAAAAGGGAAGCCGCTCTCTGATGAACGTTCCGTTCCTCACAAAGTATTCAACTGGATCCACCGATGAAGCGGCCGTGGCAAAGGAAAAGGAAATCAAC
>JAFPKH010000167.1:0-14408 GCA_017424825.1 Treponema sp.
GAGGGAATTCCTCATCCTTGAAAGACTGCGCCCAGCTCTCTTTTTCTTCAATCTTTGCAATAACAGGCTTGAGTGCCTTTACATCGCGCTCGTTCTGGGAACCAAAAAAGAATGTCAATACTTTATCAAACATAAACGAATCGAGACGGCCTAATCAGTTTGTGACCGTTCCTCCTGAGAAATTTGGGAACATCCGCACGGGAAAATCCCTTATAACAATATATTGAATTTTCTTTTAATTGACAATATAAACTTTATTCTTTATTCTGTTCCTATGACTAAATCAGGCCGGGCTTTTTTTGCTCTAGGAACATTCGCTTTGTTGTTTTCGTCCTGCACGCGCTCTTCTTCATCACTTGATGAGCAGCAGGTCTTTACGCTTGAATATGGTAATTTCGAAGACGAAATAAACCTTTTTGATTACACTCAGGTCGGTAACATAACCACCAGCCTGGCCATGCGTGACGGCTTTTTCTACATTGCCAACAGCGAGGCCGGGAAGGTCATGGAGCTTAGCTCATATGGTGACCTCCTGACGCTCTATTATTCGGAGTCTCTCAATCCGCGCCCATCTTTTGCGACTGAAGACGGGGAGGAGATGAACGCCACTAGAAAAGCGGTTCCTTATCCGTTCAACAAGACTAGCGACGTTACCGTTGACTCCAAGAAAAACCTGTACGTGGTTGACCGTCTCCCGGTGGAAAGGCAGGAACTTGACGAAGAGCTTGGGGAATATCTCAGCCAGATCGTCCTGCGCTTCGATGCAAACGGAAATCCACTGGGCTATCTCGGTCAGCAGGGACCTGGGGGAACTCCTTTTCCGCTCATAAAGAAAATATACGTCACCGACGAAAGGGAGCTGGTCGTGGTCTGCGTGACCGGAAGCGGGCCAAGGGTCTTCTGGTTCGCCGAAAACGGATACATGCTTTTCACCGTGCGCATAGACAAAAAGAGTATTCCCGTTCCGTATGAGGATGGGGAAGAATACTATATGGAAATCGGAAACGTGGTGCCGGACTATTCTTCAAGGAAGCTCTACATAAACGTGGATTATTCGGTTCCGGACATAGACGAGTCCAGCCGCATGCAGTCAGGCATAAAGTATGACAAGACGCTCCTGTATTCGCTCAACGTAGAAAGCGGAACGTTCGGAAAGCCTTTGGCCATAACGCCTCATGTCGAGCAGGCTGCCGGTGAATTCTCGGACACGAAATACAACATCCCGTACGATTTCCTTGGTGTGAGCGGAAGCGGATGGTATTTTTTCATGGCGGTCATAGACGACGGCTTTGAGGTGCAGATGATACAGAACAACGGCCAGATCGTCCTTACGCGCAAGATAAAGGCCGATCACAGGAACACCCTGTACTACACGTTCAACCTCAGCAACACGGGCGTTCTTTCCGAGCTGGTCGCAAAATCGGACAAAGTTTACATACTCTGGTGGCGCACGGATTCGCTCATACAGTCCATACTTAAAAATTAGCGGGGGGATGCCATGGACGGCGAGACAGATTTTTCCTACGGGCCTGCAGACGGATATGCGGAAGGTGAGGAGCCCGTCGTTTTCCATCACAAGGACGGGGAATTCAGAAAATACGAGAAAAAAGAGTACAGTGACCTTGCAACGGGGAAATCTGCCCCTAAGACCGGAATTTTCAAGGTTCTGGTAAGCACGAAGATGAACCGCATGATTTTCCTTGCCATGGTGGTGACTTTCGGCGTGGTCATGCTCATAAGCATTTTTGCCTCAAAGCAGAATGAAGATCACGCAGGTGGAGTTTTTTGCAGCCTCTCGGCATTTTCGTTCGGCGAGGATGTCTATGTTTCCATAGGCATGAAAAAGTATTCCAAGAAAGATTCCGGCTCTGAATATCCTAAGAAGGTTTCGTTCGTTGTTACTGCAGTCAATTCGGACGGTGCGGACGCATATTCCGAGGCCTTGGACTTCGATTTCCAGGGATCGGGCGGTGAAGAGACGTGCAGGCTTGCAATCCCGAACTACGAGATGACGAAGGTCAGGGTTTCCGTTTCATGCGGAGGGGAATCCAAGGAGCTTTCGTGCAAGGTCGTGCAAAAATAAACCGTCCGGATTCAATTTTTTAGAGCTTCACATCTATCAAAATATTGATTTCTGTTGTATAATTGATACCATAATTTGTTTCCAAGGGGAAAGATATGGTTCAGTTTTATTGCCTTTCTGTCGTGATGAATATTTTTGCGGGGCTTATCCTTGTCTACGGAGTCGATTTGACCAAGGAGGATTTGGGGCTGAAAACTGTTCCTGAGCCTGTTGATTCCGATTCGACGGAAGTCCAGACGGTGCAGCAGTCAAAAAAGAAAAGGACTTTCAAGGGGCTGAACAGCCGAAGCATCCGCTTTTTGATAGGCCTAATCTCCGTTCTTGTCGGTTTCGTAAAGCTTTTTTCTTCATACCGCGGGATAGTGATCCTTGGCGACCTGCTTCCATCGGTTGTGGGTCTTGCCGGCGGCGCTTCCATACTGCTTGAATTCTACACGGTGACCACTTCTGCGGAAGAATTCGAGCTGAATGACAAGCTCAAGGCCATTTTCATAGATTCGCGCAAGTACATCGGTGTCGCATGTTTTATCACTGCTTTATTGCATTTTATCATTCCTCAGGTTATTATTGTCTGACAGAGGAAAAAAGCTTATGACAAAAACTTCAATTGCAGGCATTGCATTCAAGGGACGCACGGTTCTTGTTGCGCACAGGAATCCGGTAGGGCAGATGGGCGGCCGGTGGGAATTCCCGGGCGGAAAGGTTGAGGACGGAGAAGATGATTCCACCGCTCTGGTCAGGGAATTCAAGGAAGAATTCGGTATAAAGGTGAAGCCCGGCAAGCTGATTGCAGAGGCGGTATTCGAGCACAACGGCGAGAACAATCTGCATGCATATACAGTCAAGGTTCCTCACATGGGGAAGTTCTTCAAGTACAAGCTTACGGAGCACACCGAATATAAATGGGTGGACATAGATGAGGTGGAAAATCTCAGCTTCGTTGACAGCGACCTTCTGATCTATCCTGAAGTAAAAAAATTCATACTTAACGGCGGAAAATGATGGAACCGTATCATCTGGGAAAAAGAATCCTAACAATAACGATTTTGTCTCTGGCTGTCATGCTTTTCCTTGTTTCATGCAACGGCAACAAGCAGATTGACATATCATCTTCGAATTCGATCGCACTCAGCCCCGGAATAAAATGGGCGCTTGTACACGAACCTTTTGCGGCGTTCAGAAAGGAACCCTCGTTTGAAAGCCCCGTCGTGGCAAATGCAAGGCGCGGTGAGATAATGCAGGTGCTCGGTGACAGGTATGTTACCCAGGAATCAGGCAGAAGCACTCATACGGTCGTCTGGTACAGCTTTGAGCTTGGTTGGCTTGACGAAAGCCTCGTGACGATTTATGACAATAAATTCAAGGCAGAAGGGGTTGCGGCTACATACACCGAGTAAAATCCTTTTTGCATGACTTTTCGTTCAGAAATCCCTCCGGATGCATGTGTGTCCAGGGGGATTTTTTTTGCCTACGCTGAGAATTTTCCATGAAGAAAAAAAAGAACCCCTTTTTTCAAGAGGTTCTTTCATGAGCTATTGCAGATTCGAACTGCAGACCCACGCCTTAAAAGGGCGTTGCTCTACCTACTGAGCTAATAGCCCAACTTCTGTTGAAGTATCCTTATAATATTACAAATGACCTGTTATGTCAAGATGTAATCCAAGTTTTTATTGTTTTTTTTCAAAAAAAACATCATTCTTCCGTGAGCTTTAGCTTGTAGCTGTAGCCGCGGAGATAATTGATAAGCGTCACTTCATCGGGAATTCCGTCTTCCGTCAAAGTCATGGTGATTTTTTCCACTGTCTTTTTTCCGGTGGAAATGGTTCTTGTAACTTCCGCACCGTCCGCATCAGATGATTCGAAAATCAGGGAAGAGGCCGCATAATGCTCCTCAAGGTATTGCGCCGGATAGAATATGTTTTCAAGGTCGCAGGCAATGTATTCTCCTTTTATTGCACCGCCTGCAGCAGCCATTGAAAAATCAAGGGTCTTTCCGTCGTATCTGAGGCTTCCTATTTCAATGCCGAAGTCGCTCAAGAGGAGGAGGTTCATTTCCTCGCTGTCCGCAAAAAAGTATGACAGTGCGCTCATGCTCTGTTTTCCGAAATCAGCAGAAAAGACATACAGCGCATCGATCTCCTTGTCCATGTATTCCGGGGAAAGCAGCTTCACTTTGTTCGTGTTGGTCACATATACCGAAGACAGATTGTCTGCGGTGGTAAGCGTGCTTTTCGCCGTTGCGCATGACGAGAGGATCGCCGCCGTGATGCCTGCAATGACCGCTGCCTTAATGCATGTTTTTTTCATGTCTTTCCGCCTTAGAACACAGTTCCGATGTACGCCGCTATTATTCCGGTGCATATCGAAAGCCCTATGGCATGTACCGGGATGAACGAGCTGAATGCAAGCGCACCGAATGAAACCGCCGTCGTTATGAAAGATATGATGACGCTGAAAGGCTCGAGCTTCGTATGGTCAAGGTGCTTGTTGCCGGATGTTGTGCGCGTCATGTTCTCTATCATATAGATCATGTAGTCAAGGCCGAGTCCGAATACAAGAATCATTCCGGTCACACAGAAGAATTCTATCGGGTTTCCGGTGATTATGAACACGTCGATTATAGCCAGTATGCTGAGGAGCGGAATGCGGGCAATCTTTATCGTCTGCCGCCATGTATAGAAGAATTTCATGACGATTACGATTATTGCATATGCAACCGCAAAGAGTATGAAAATGAGGCGCGTGAGCTTGTCAAGGCCGTGTCCAAGGTCTTCCATCTTGTCTTCGAAATATAGGTTTTCGCTTTCGGATGCAATCTGCTTGTAAGGAACTGATTCCTGCAAAAGCACCGGCATGACAACGGAGTAATGCTTTCCGTCTATCAAACCGAGCCAGAGCGATGAAATAAGCGATGTCACCGTTTCAGGAAGCTCTATTCCAGGCTCCATGAAATTCGATGCGGCTCCGTCAAATTCTTTTCTTATTATGTCTTCATATTCCGGTTCAATTCCCAGCATGTCAAGCTGTTCGGAAATCATCGGAGTCAGCTTTTTGACCGCTTCAATTGACTTTGACTGCCTTTCCTTTGACGGAATGAACTGGGATGTGGCAAGGTATCCGTATCCTGGTCTTCCCTGGCCATATTCGTCAAGCTTTTTGCAGACGTACTCTTCGTTTTTGAGGACTTCTTCCTGAGTGTCTCCGCTTACTATGAACCATCCGGCCGGATTGTAGTTGGTCACTTCACATGCCAGGTTGTAATCGTCGAGTATGCGTCCCGTCTGGTTTGAAAGCCTGTTCATGTCGTTGTGGATACCGGCTTTCTCATGGTTTACGATCAGTATCACGACGAGCACGATGAATATTGCCACCGTTGCAATGCTTCTCGTAAGGTGGCTTTTCTTCAGCGGTGAACTGTGGTACAGCTTTAAAAGCGGTATGGTCCTCTTGTTTTCCGGAGGAATTTTCAGAAGGGGGTATAGTCCGGTAACGGTGAGGAACGAGCTGAATATTCCCACCGATGAGAACACGCCGAGCTGCTTGAGCAGGTTGAACGGAGTGAAAAGGAGCATGACATAGCAGATTATGGTGGAGAGAAGGGAAAGCACCAGACCCTTCCTTATGTGCTTTCTGATTTCAGCCCCTGAGTTGAGCAATACGTTTCCCTTCCAGTTCATGAAGAAGTGCAGGCTGTAGTCGATGCAGGAACCGATCAGCGAAGTGCCGAGCAGCATGCTGAGTATATGGACTTTCCCGAAAATGAAATGGGTTGCAGAAAATCCCGTGGCCATAGAAATCCCTATGGAAAGAAGCGATGCGATGATCGGAGCCGGTGCCCTGAACACTACCAGAAGCAGGATTACGATAAATGCCAGTGAAATCACCGATATGATGCTCATTTCGGTAACGGCATTGTTTGAGCTTTTATGGCTGTTGAACGGAACGCCTGAATATACGAACCTTACCCCGTCCTTTTCAAGCGGCTCACAAACTGAATATATGGAGGTCACGCCGTTGTCGCTGCTTGCGATTTCAACTCCTTCCTTGGTCAGTATTCCGCTCATGAATATATACCAACGGCCGTCCTTTTCTGATGCAAGCACTCCGTCCTTCATGGTCATCGATGCGCCTGCGTTCTGTATTGCGGCTACATAATTCTGGGTGGCCTTTTCGTCAAGCAGGAAAGGATCAGTCTCAAGGTTCTTGAGCGACGTGTATGTGTAGAATCCGCCTGCGCTTGCAAGTGCGTTGTCGGCAAAATTCCTTGCACCGTCTTCCGTAGAAAGCATTGAAACGCTGTCCTCGTCAAGAAGGTTCCATCTGTACTGGTGCACGAAATCTTCTATTTCGTTGAGCGTGTCCATTCCGCTGTAAAGTGAGAGCTTCTGGAAAAATTTGTTGTCTTTGAGCTTGTCATAGACTTCGTCAGCGGTCGCCTTCGCAATGTCGAAATCCTCGTGGGAAACAAGGATGTACACTGACTGCGATACGCTTGCCGTAATCTGCTCGTCAGCCATGCCCATGATTTTTCCGAGCGTGGATGACGGGAGCATGTTGAACAGGTCGCCGTCTATTGTAAGGCTGCGGCCTGTCATGAGAGAGATTGCAAACATTCCTATAATCAATATATGGAAGATTGCACAAAAGATTGCAAAATGCTTATTTTGCAGTGTTGATAAGAGCTTTTTCAGCATCCGACAACTCCTCTTTATATTTGTGGTCTGTAAAGGTATAGTTTATCGTTCCGCCGTCAAGCTGTTCTACAATGAGGTTCGTGAATACAGATGTCCTTGAATTGCCCGTTCCGGAAACGGTTATGGTCTTCATGACCGATGCGACCGTTTTGTCCTTCGGTGTGAGAACCATCTGCCATGTAGATGCCGTGCTTGTGAAGGCGATGTTGAAATTCTTTTCCAATGCGGATTTGTCTCCGCTGAACAATGCCGTTACGCTCTGTGAAATGCCCTTGAACGCTTCGTTGTCCTTTCCGCTCATTACGGAAGTCTTTCCGTCAGGCGATTTCTGTATGATCTTGTCGTTAGTCACTATCAGTGAAGATGCGACCGGCTTTACTGTGTCCCATATCACGAGCTTTCCGCTGAAAAGGAACGTTCCGCTCGATTTGAGTGAGCGCCTTGCATTTGCAATCTTCTTTTCCTGGGTGAAGCTTCCGGTAGTGACGGCATGGGCCGTAAGTGACTTGCATACTGATTCAACGGTCGCGTTCTGTGCGGATACTGCTGCAGCTGCCAATATGATCATTGCCGTAATTGCGATGAAATGTTTTCTGTTCATAAAATTTCCTCCGTAGTCATTCTGAAACTATCACAAAAAAAACACCAGTCAGAAAAAATCGTTACCTAAAGCTAGTAAAAAAATGAATAATTTGCAATACAGGTTCCAAAAAAAGTTTCGATTATCCGTTTAAATGAGGACTTTTTCGAATTCCTTTATGATTTTGGGCATCATTTCGCTTATCTGGCCTTCCATGCTGGCTCCAGATGCGTTTTTATGGCCTCCTCCTCCGAATTTTGCGGCTATTTCGCTTACGTCGCAGTCTTTGAGCGAGCGGAATCCTGCCGTGCACGTTCTGTCCGTGTCCTGCCTCATGAAAAGCACTGCCTCTATGCCTTCAGTTGAAAGCATGAGAGAGTAGAGGGCGTCTGAATCGCGTCCTTCCTGGCCGTATTTTCTTGTGTCCGCCTGTTCCTCGTATGTGACCGCAAGCTTTCCGTTGCAGTATCTTTCGACCCTTTCAAGCATTATTGCAAGGAGCTTTCTTGTTGACCAAGGTTTTCCTCCGGTCATCTCCTGATATATTTCCCTCGGACTGACTCCTGCTTCAGTGAGCCTAGCCGCCGACCTGAAAGCTTCGGAATCCTTTTCGTTCATGAAGCGGAAAAATCCCGTGTCAGTTGCCATGCCGAAAAACAGTACGTGGGCCTCTTCCTTTGACGGTTTTCCGACCAATGCCTCAAAAAGCTGCTGTACAAGGCATGCCGCCGCAGGAGCCGTGGAATCTATTATGAACTGGTTTCCTTTGACGCTTGCGGTCTTATGATGGTCGACTATGAACGTGTCCATGCCCTTGAGTTCTTCACCTATGTCCCCCGTCCTCGAATGTTCCGAGCAGTCCACGAGTATCAGCCCGGCAGAAGCTTTTTCCGCCCTGGTCATTACGGCAAGATCCGTCTGGAAGTATTTTTCGAAAGGACGGCTCTCAGGTTTCTTGAAAGGCCCTGCGTTGAGGAGCGTGTATTTTTTTTCAAAATGGCGCAGTATATATGACATGCCAAGGCTGCACGCTATGCAGTCGCCGTCAGGTTCCTTATGCCCGGCAACAATAAATGACTGGTGGGCTGAAAGGAATTTCTTAAAGGATTCGATTTGTTGTTCGGTGATTAAAAGCATTGTTTTTTCCGTTGGTTTGAGAATATGGCGGAAGGATCCCGGTTTCAGGAGTCCTATAAAAAGACCGGCAGGTAGATTGTCCACCGCCGGTTTTTTTGTTCGGGAAATCCAGGGCTTTTCCAGCGTTTTTGCCGGCTGAAAATGCCTGGAAACAGATTTTCCTAGAATTTTATGTCAAGCGTTTCGATTCCGTCTGTGTCAACCTTTGCCGTTGACGGTGCAATCTTCCAGATCGGGTCGCGCATGTCCGGGTTTGCGGTGAGGACGACATGATGGAACTGACCTCCCTTGTAGAAAACCGTGATGTATGAATCAAGTCCCGGTGCCTTGTTGCGGAAATAGAGCTTCTTTCCTTCGCCTGCCACCTGCCATGTCTTTGGTATGATGACCTTGCTGATGCTGAGATCCTGTACCTGATAGAACACGACATAAGCTTCGCGCGTCATCATGATGCTGTAGATCGGGGTGGTGTAGTAGGTATATTCGGAAACGTTGTCACCGTGATCCCAGATCGGCTTCGATGAGTCTGAGTTGGACTGCGCCAGTGCCGGGATGACCATGCATGCCGCGAGAATTACGGCCGTTATAAATCTTTTCATAAAAAATCCTTCCTTGTAGTTGATTTGATTCCTTGAAAAGCCGTCCTGAAGGAACTGCCTTGAAATCATAGTCAGTATAATTCCAAAAGTCAGGTTTTGCAACAAAATTCTTTTAAAGTTTCCTCCGAAATGTTCCGACAGCCGCATGGACTACGGTCAGCTTCCGCCGGTACCCTTATTTTATGAGGGCGAGCATGATTGCCTTGATCGTGTGCTTCCTGTTCTCCGCTTCATCCCATACCAGGCTGTTTTTTCCTTCGAACACTTCGGCAGTGACTTCCTGTTCTTTGACCGCAGGCAGGCAGTGAAGGAAAACCGTGTCCTTTTTACCCGTGTATTCCATAAGCCCGGCGTTGACCTGATAGGGCTTCAGCAGCCTGTTCCTCTCTTCCTTGAGCGCTTCTTCACCCATGGATACCCATACATCAGTATAGAGACAGTCTGACCCCTTGACCACGTCCTTTTCGTCCGAGACCGATATCCTGGCACCTGATTCCTTTGCGAAAGGAGCGCAGATTTCAAGGATTTTATTGTCGGGGTGCAGCTCTTTGGGTGCGAAGATGGAAAAGTCCAGTCCGAGCTTGGAGCAGATGAGCATTAGAGACCTTGCCACGTTGTTGCGTCCGTCACCGCAGAAGCACATCTTGAGTCCTTTGAGCGTCCCGAACCTTTCTTTGAGCGTCATCACGTCCGCAAGAACCTGGGTAGGGTGGAAATCATCGGTAAGTCCGTTTATTACAGGTATGCCAGAATGCTTTGCAAGAAGCTCCACGTGCTCCTGCTTGAATCCGCGGAATTCGATCGCGCTGAACATCCTTCCGAGAACCCTTGCCGTATCCTCAACGCTTTCCTTTCCTCCGAGCTGTATGTCGGCCGTTGACATGAACACCGGGTGACCGCCTTCTTCACCGAAAGCCGTCTCAAAAGATGAGCGTGTCCTTGTCGATCTTTTTTCAAAAATCAGTGCGATGGTACGTCCAAGAAACCTCTGGTGGACTTCTCCTGCATGCGCCTGCTTTTTCACGAGGATTGCATAGTCCAGTATCTGGAGGATTTCGTCAGGAGTCCAGTCTATCCAGTTGAGAAGGCTCCGACCCTTGAACGGGGTGTCAAATTTTTCTGCTTCCATAGTGCACTTCCTTAAATCATTTTAACGGTCATGTCCGTATTTTTTTCCGTAAAAAAAAATAAGCTGCCTAAAGCTTGTAAAACACCGCGCATTTGCGGACGCTTTTTTAGACAGCACCGTGTGACGGAATATATTTTATATGAAAAACAAAAAATGGTCAACTTTGTGCAGGAACCGTACATAAAACGCCCGGATTTTTTATCGATTTTTCCGCTTTCCCTATTGACATGAATCTGTAATTAGTATATTCTCAAACCATCAACTTTTTGGTGGCATAGTTCAGTCGGTAGAACAACGGACTCATATTCCGTATGTCGGTGGTTCGATCCCACTTGCCACTACTTCCCCGTCCTGTTTTGGATGGGGATTTTTTTTGCATTGACCTGCTGATTGTTATGCGGCCCCGGTCTTCAAGGAAAACACTGAATAATCCGAAAGCGGGTAGCATACCTCGTATGCTCATTCAGTGTTAACCATGAAATCCGCAATTTCACAGTAATTCCTTACAGTATAAAGAATTACGAGAAATTGCCGGGAACCGCCGCATTGGGTGCATTATGGCCGATTCCGGCTCCGCTTGATGACAGCAGCTCCGTTAACTTATAGAGATTTCGTTAATGATTGAGGTTTTTCGGTGCCTTAATTTTTTTGCGGCTCGTTTTCTTCCAGCTTCTGCACTTCGGTTATGAATTCGGCCAGGTTGTTGAAATGCTTGTAGACGGAGGCGAACCTTATGTATGCCACCTTGTCCACTTCGTTGAGCCTTTTCAGGACTATTCCGCCCAAATCCGAAGTTGATATCTCGCGTGAGATTTTTCCCTGCATGTATGCCTCGTCCTCGATTTCCGTTACGATCTGATCGACCATGGACGTGGATACCGGGCGTTTTTCAAGGGCGCGTTCTATTCCCCTCGCAAGCTTTTCCTGATCGAAGGGTTCCCGTCTTCCGTCTTTTTTCACGACCATGAAAGGTTTCTCTTCGATTCTCTCATAGCTCGTGAATCTGTAGTGGCATTGGTTGCATTCCCTTCTGCGCCTTATGCTTTCTCCGTTTGCCATGGAGCGCGATTCGATTACTTTGTCGTCAAGACTTCCGCATGATGGGCATCTCATTTTAAGTGCCTCCCTTGTTTTGCTTGGTCGAACCATGAAAAATCAGTTTTCAAGGCTGCCTTGTGATTACGGATGCCTGCGGAAAAGGTGACCCCCCAGTGCAGGCGGATCCCCTAGTGCTCGAACTGTCCGGCCGTTTCCTTGACCTGCATGAGCAGTTCGTCCATCGCTTTTTCCGTCGTGTCCCATCCGAAGCTGAACCTAACGGCACCTTCTTTTTCCGGTCCGCTTATGTTCATGCTGTCAAGGATTGGGCGTGAATGCCTTCCCGATGAGCAGGCGCTTCCTGTGGATATGTAGAATCCCTTGGAGCTGAGCGCCCTCTCCATTACTTGACCAGGTATGCCCGGGAACGAAGCCTGTACGACCCACGGCGAAAAGTTTTCCGCAAATTCTTCTCCGCTGCGGCAGTGCGGTATTATCGTGCAGCCCTTTATTTCCAAAAGCCCCCGCATGAATTTTCCGGTCATCTCCTTCTGTTTTTCAAGCCTTTCCGTTGATTCCCGGTTTTCATTCCTGATGAGGTATTTTTCAAGGCAGAGCGAAAGTGCCGCTGCTCCAAGAAGGTTTTCTGTTCCGCTTCTCGTTCCTTTTTCCTGACCGCCTCCTCTCAAAAAAGGTACGATCTGCTTCGACAGGTACAGGAGTCCTATTCCCCTCGGCCCGCCAATTTTGTGTGCGCTGAATGCAGCTGAGTCCACGCCCCATCCTTCAAGGTCAAGCCTGATTTTACCGGCAGCCTGCACGCAGTCCGTGTGGAAGAACGGCTTTCTTTTTCCCCTGCATTTTTCTGTGAGCGCCGACGCTATTTCTTTTACCGGCTGTATCGCTCCGGTTTCGTTGTTGACGGCCATTACCGATACGAATGCAGTGTCGTCCTCGATCGACGATACGACGGCTTCAGGCGTTATGAATCCGTTTTTGTCGGGGTTTATCGTTATTACTTTCCATCCGCAGTTTTTGAGCATCTTTGACATTTCAGCCAGAGCAGAATGTTCGACCGCGCTTACGGCAACGCTTCCCTTTGACGGTTTTGAAAGCACCGAAAGAAGGGGGATATGGTCGCTTTCGGTTCCTCCGGACGTGAAGAATACTGTGTTTTCCGGCACTCCGAGCGCTGATGCGGCTCTTTTTCTGAATCCTTCAAGGGCTTTCCTTGCGTCGGTTCCCGCTTCATGTATGCTTGACGGGTTTCCCCAGTGTTCGGAGGCTTCTTTTACCGCCAGTGCCGTTATTTCTTCGTCCATTGGGCTTGTCGCCGCCCAGTCAAAATAATGTTCCTTGGAAATCATGCCAGGACCGCCTCTATGTCGCTGTCTGAAACAGTCTGGATGAGGGTGTCGCACAATCCTCTCTGGAGTATGACCCTGATTTCGCTTCCGGTGTTTTTCTTGTCCTTTTTCATTGCAGAAACAATGTCCTTTATGATTTCTTTTCCTTTGCCTTCAATTGCCGACGGAAGGGGCTTCATGTCGTATCCGTATGATGCGAGCGTTTTTTTTGTTTCTTCGGCATATTCTCCGGTGCAGAGCGAGAGCCTCCTGCTTAGGTCAAGCGCACGTCCTATTCCCCAGATTACTGCCTCTCCGTGGGTCACCGTTCCCAATCCTGCCACTGATTCAAGCGCATGCCCGAATGTGTGCCCCAGATTTAGGAACGCCCTTTTTCCATGCTCCCTGAAATCTTCCTCAACGATCTTGGCCTTTGCCTTTACGCATTCGGATATTGTTTCCTGAAGCAGAGACGGATCCCTTGCAGTCACTTTGTCCTTGTTTTCCGCGAATACCTTCCACATGCCGGGGGAAAAGAGGAGGGCTGTCTTAAGTGCTTCTCCCAGACCGGAAACATATTCGTTCTCAGGAAGAGAAAGCACGAAGTCCGTCCACATATGCAGGGTGCGTGCAGGCCAGAACGAGCCGATCATGTTCTTAAATCCCTTGAAGTCGCAGCCTGATTTTCCGCCGACCGATGCATCTACCATCGCAAGGAGTGTCGTGGGCACGAAGCTTACGTTCACCCCGCGCTTGAATATCGATGCCGCGAACGCCGTCATGTCGCATATTACGCCGCCGCCTATCCCTATGAATTCGCAGTTGCGGTTGAAATTGCGGGTCAGCGCTGCTTCCACAATGCTTGTCACGCTTTCGAGAGTCTTGAATTTTTCTCCGGCACCCAGGATAAGGAGAATGTCGTCTCCGTGCGTCCTTATGTCCAGTCCAGTGCCGTCATTTTTTTCAGGCGTGAAGAGGTTTACGAAATCTTTGGTTGACGGAAGGGATGCTATGGTACGGTCGCTTACGAAAAGCCTCCGGAATCCGTTTTTTCCTGCGAACAGGCTTACCAGGTCAGGTGATCCCGAATGAAAGTTTATTTCCGAGCAATCGAACCCGGAATCTTTTGGATATGAAAATTTGAATGTCATGCCGCTCATGCAGCAAGTTTAATAGGTTTTGGCATTCATTTCAAGAACAATGTCAGCGTCCGCAAAATAAGGCGGCCTGCCTAGTACGACTTGTCCTCCATTTTTTCCAGGTCGTCAAGCACTTTGTTGAGGCGTTCCAGCTCCCTGTCCAGCGTGCGCTTGTAGTTCAGGCTGCCCGTTGAAATCCTCTCGCGCTCGTCTTCCCAGTTCTGCAGGTCGGTCATGTGGAGGAAATTGAATTTTGACACGTTGGCTTTTTCAGCCCAGAGCTTTGCCTCTTCCCAGTAGTAGTATCCCGCTTCGTAGCATGACTTGGCTTTTTCAAGGTTCCTCTTGTATTCATCCTTCCACGGTGCGTCGTAGAAATATGCGACCTTCTTGTCGTATATGCGCCCAAGCCTCAGATGCTGCTCTATGAGCTTAAGGTTCACGTGCATCATGAAAAGGCACCTGTATTTTTCCCACTGCGTCTCGTTCTCGATTTTTGCCATGGCGTAGTAGGGGTTTGCGAAATCTGCCTTGACAGCCTGCTCCAGCCAGTAGATGTTCTCTATGCAGTCATCGGGGAGCTGCTGGTAGTGAATGTGGTAGAGCTTGTAGTAGTCCTCCTTGTATTTGGCCACATAGGAGAATGCGTTTGAGGAGAAAAAC
>JAFPKH010000168.1:0-3786 GCA_017424825.1 Treponema sp.
AATTTGAGGATTTTTGCAAGAATTAGAATTTTGTGGAGTAATCCATCACGAATATGGCGAATTTTTTTGAGACTGGTCTAAACAGGAAATGAACAGATGAATTTGAAAGTCCTTAAACGAACGTTCGCAGAAATAACAAAAAGCATCGGGCTCGAAACGAAATTTGGGGGCTTTGTAAAAGAGACTGAAGAAGTCATTATCGTTCTTTCATTCCAAAAATCAAATTATTCTTCTCAGGTATATTTAAACATCAAGCTATATATTCAAGGAGTCTTTGGAAAGAATTACCTGCTTTCTCGAGAAATGGTTGTCAACGATGTGGGGGATGTCTTTCGACGCGCGCCCAAAGATTATGATGAAATATTCAATTTGAACACCGATTTATCTGATAATGAACGAATCGAATACTTGAAAAAGTTTATTGATGAATTTTTAAGCGGATTTATTCAACAGACTTCAACTGTAAAAGGTATTATGTTATTAGCGGAACAGGGAGAACTGTTTTTGTTTCCTGCGGTAAAAAGTGAACTTGAAAAAATTTCCGAGTGGAATAGTTTATATTTATAAACAGGGTGGATGTTTTTTTTGATGATTGTTTAATTCTTAAGGCCTATATGCTAAAATCTGCTCCCATAAGAATAATTCTCGGGCTTCTCTCGGCGGTAGCTTTTTTCGGCCTGTTTTATCCGTTTTTCGTTTATCTTGTGTTCGGAATATCTAGCGGCAATTTTTATTACCATTGGGATCGGTCAAAACATGTAAAATTCGATCGCGAAAATCGAGATGATATTTTTGAGGGAGGACCGGCTAAATTAAGGGTCTGCTTTGTTGAAGGAAAGCAATGTTCTTTTTCATATGAAACGGATGAGGGGCGCGATGTGTTGGCCTTTTGCCCGGAAAATGATAAATGCTATATATCTTTATTCAAGGGTGCTTTTTCTTTTTTTCCAGAGAAAAACTATGAAGTCGGAAATAGGAATGTTGCGGAAATAGATTCGTTTCGTGTAAAACTTCACGGACTTGCGACGCCTTTTTTAGAGAATCCAGGATTTTACTTTTTTGCCATGGCTTTTTTTGCTATCGCCATGGGCCTTTGTATTCTTGGAATTAAGAACGGAATAAAAAAAGTGGACTACAGGGCGTCTCTATTTTTCTTCGTGGGGTTGGGGTTATTGATTTGGTGGGTTGTTTGTTATGCCGATTCGAAAATTCTTTTCTTGCACTTTTTTATTTTGACAGGAATTGTTGCTGCAGTAGGGTTTGTTTTTTATAGGCTGTTCAGAAAGAGGGTGTTGACAAATGACAAGCCTGTTTAAATCAGCCAATTTATCAAATGTCATTTTTTCAATCGTTTCAATAGCGATGTGTTTTTTGCTGTTTTTATTCTTGAAATCGAATGGCTTTGTGGCGGCGGATGTTTTTGATATGCAAGGCAACCCAGATGTTGTTTATAGCAGGGATTTAATGAGTGCTGGGTCTGATGACGACGGCGTGGTTTGGCCAATGATGTTTTTCAGAGTGCTTTTTATATTGGTCACTTTGCTGAACTTGAAAAAGAGACGGTTAATCTTTTTCATTTTGCCGTTTATCTTCGATATAATCTGCTTGTGCTTGATCTCTGATACTTCGAGCGTGGGCAGGACTATCGCCCATAATGGAATGTTTCTCGCTTGGTTCTTGATGTGGATTGCTAGTTTCGTGGCGTGTTTTATTGTTCTTTTGAAATCCGCGGCCCTGCCTGTCCCTCATCTCGCGGAATAGGTTATATTTACAGGTAGCCGCAATCTTTGTAATTAAGATGTCTGCATATGATGATGCTCTCTAAAATTAGACTTACGAAACTAGGCAAATTCATCTTTGCTATCGGTTGCCTATTTCCTATTGGAATTGCGATTCTTGTTCCGTTGCTTCTTTTAGGTGGGATGAAGATTAGGGAAATAGATGAAAAATGGATTAATGAAGGTGTTTCGGATGTATTTGAAAAAAAGTCTTTTTCATATGATAAAGTATTTGTATTTGCAAATGAAGTGATAATAAAGGATCATGCAAAGCAATACTCCATTATGGGTTCCTTTGGAAAACAATGGCAGGTAAGTCTGAATACAAACGATGGCGGTAAAACTTGGACGTTGACAGGTGCTGACACAGCAGTGTATTTTAATGAAAAAATAGATGAATGGAATTATTATGGCGATGCCGTTTTAGGTGGGAATTTTGGAAAAATATACGTGAGAAAACAAGATTCTTTTTCAAACGAAAAAACGATTATACTAGAAGAATTGAATGGTCCCAGTTCAAATTTGTCCGGCTATTGTAAAAGATGGGGAAAAATGTATGCCCAAAATAGCAACGACTGGGTTGTTTGTGGATATGATGATGCGCCATCGTCAATCCATGAAGTTCGTGTTATACATAGATCAGAAGGTGTGTTTAAACTCCATACATCTTTTCCAAATAAATGGCATTTTTTTCGTTTAGAATATATGAAACCATCTGATTTCTATGTTAATGGAAATTTAATGATTGGAATTTTTAGATTTCATATAGGAACAGGAACTTTACTTCACTATCTATATTATAGCGTTAATGGAGGAGAAACATGGGTAAATGAAAAAATACCAGTTTTTTCACACGAACGGTTGTTGGTGACAAAAGATTCAATTGTTGTTCTCGGACTAAAAGAAATAAACGATAAAAATAGGGTAAAAGCCACCATCCTCACGATGCCGATACCGAAAAATTAACGGATTGTCCGCAGCAGGTAAAGTTGTTGCCGGAAACCCACAAAATGACCCAACACACCGAAAAAGCCCGTTTTTGTCATAATCTGACATTGCAAGAAATTATATTTACTCGCAGACACAAAATCACAAACTCCGCCTTTTTATGCTTGTAGGCGGGAAGGAGCAAAAAATGCCGGAATTATGCCGTTTTTTGGGCATCGTTATCCAAATGTACTTCAACGACCACATGCCTCCACACTTCCATGCGATATATAATGACTTGGAAGGTGTCTTCGAATTATCTACATTTGAGATGCTGGAAGGCAATCTTCCGGCAAGGGTCAAAGGACTTGTTGTCGAATGGGCAACTCTTCATAAGCAGGATTTGCTAGACAATTGGAATTCTTTGACAAATACCGGAGAATACAAGAAAATCGATCCACTGGTCTAGATTATGCTTCATGTGACTGACGCGAAATATATTGGCGATTACAAGATATCCGTCGAATTTGACGACGGATGCCGTTTTGTCGCTGATTTTGAAAGCGTCATCAAGTCAGACCACCGACCCATCGTACAGCAACTTGCAGATATCAATGCCTTTAAGGATTTCACGCTGCAAGCGCACACGATCACATGGTCAAATGGGGTCGATTTCGCCCCGGAATTCATCAAGAGCCTTCTGAAGTTTTAATTCCGATTGAAGAAAGTTCGCGTATTCCTTTTCGAACTTCTCTTTCTGCTTCGGGTCTTCCATGACTCTTTCAAAAGTCGATTTAGTCATATTCATAATTCAAATGTATCTCCTTTTTGGAGCGATGTCAAGAGTAAAAAAAAGAGTCCGCATGCGCGAACTCTTTTTTTAATTTGTCTATAAGACTTACTTGAGCGTGCTGACCTGCACGTCCCAGCTCTGGTTGCCAAGGGCAATGCGGTAGGTGCTCGTTGCACCGGCCTTCATGTTCTTGGTGTCCACGGCAGGAGCGGCGTTCGGGTCCTTCTTCGGCACGCCAATGTGGCGGTTGCCCTTGAGGAACTCGATACCCTTGTTGCCAGCCTTCGT
>JAFPKH010000169.1:0-6119 GCA_017424825.1 Treponema sp.
TGATTTCGTCATATCCGCTACCGTCATCAAATTGATCCCAGAACTCGTCTGTTGAAGCTTCTCCAATCTTGTAAATCGTAATGTCGTTCGAACTGTATGCAAAAGCCGAAACGCATCCGATTACAAGTGATGCTGCAAGTGCCAAAAATTTTTTCATAATTTATGCTCCTCTTTTTACGCAATTAATATGAAAACTCGGTTCCGTTCCCATGTGCCTGAAGCCGATTCCTTCGATTACTGGAATTCGAAGTAATAGACGTAGCAGCTGATGTCCTTCTTTGAAATGTAGTGGGCGAAAATCATGTATCCGCTGATTGACTCTGCATCTTCATCGATTTCGTTGATTCCGAATGCGCCGAATACTGAATTCTTCTTTGTGTTTGATGGAATCTGTGACTGCATGTAGTCGACAAGCTCAAGAACTTCGTCATTGATGTCGTCGGCTTCCAGCTTGCAGCATTCTGCGAGAGTGAGATCTGCCTCACCGATCATTTCGGAAACCATTTCGGCAATGTCATCGTTGCTCAAGTCATCCAATTCAGCTTCAAAATCCTTGCGGGTCGTGGAAGTGTCAATCAATTCCACAAAAGCTGTTTCATCATCGAATGCAAATGCAGCAACACAACTAAGCATCAGGATAGATGCCAAAGCAAAAATTTTTTTAATCATTTTCATACAAGCCTCCAAAACTAGTATTGTAATAATGTAAGCCTTCACGAAAAAAACTTAGTTTGATTCCGTGCTTAGGTCTGTTATAAAATGGATTTATTGGTTTGTCTACTCCCTAAAAGGGTAGTTTTAAAAAATTTTGAGAAATTCGTTGTTTTTTTGGGGAAAATCGGGTTGTTTCGGGGAGTTTTTGGAAAAAGGGGCATCCACGGTTGTTTCATGGACGCCCGATTCGTTTGTTATTCGCTTTTAGTCGATGTTTCTCATGTCGGCGATGTCTGCTTCGTAGTCTACGCCTTCCACGTCAAATCCATTGATTATGAGGAAGTCGTGGCGCAGTCCGTCAAGGTCAACCATGTCGGTCACGTTTTCTTCGGTAACGTTCGGCATGATTTTGTCGACTTCTTCCTGGACTTTCGGATCCATCTCCCAGTCGTCTATGCGGATTCTGTTCTCTGAATCAACGGGAACATTGCCAGGTCCGTTGTTTTCACCGGTGTACAGGCGTTCTGCAAAAAGGCGTTCCATCTGCTCGATGCATCCTTCATGCGTTCCGTTCTTTTTCATGACCTTGAAGAGGATTCCGAGATAGAGCGAAATGATCGGGATAACGGCAGATGAGCGGGTTACGAGTCCCTTGTTCACGCTTACATAAGCCGCGCCGCCGAGTGACTTGAGTGAAGAATCGATTGTCCTGGCAGTCTTTTCCAGGTCCTTCTTTGCTTCACCGATGGTTCCGTCACGGTAGATTGCATGGCTCAAAGCAGGCCCGATGTATGAATATGCAACCGTACGGCAGCCTGATGCAAGAACGTCGGCTTCCTGGAGCTGTTTCATCCATCTTGCCCAGTCTTCACCGCCCATGACCTTCACTGTATCGGCGATTTCAGTTCCCTGTGCCGGTTCCGTGCTTGCCTGGGTGATTTTCCCGGTCATCATGTCCAATGCGGCACCTGCATAAACCTTTCCGATCGGCTTGATTACGGATTTGTAGAGAACCTGAGTATCCGGATCAGTGCGTACAGGGCTTGCAAGGCTGTAGATTACGAGATCGAATTTTACGCCCCATTCCTTTGCCTGTGCGATGACCTTTGAGCGGGTTTCATCACTGAATGCATCGGCATTGAAAGTGACGGATTTCAAACCGGCTGCAGCGGCTTCCTTGTCGAATTCCTTGTTATTGTACCAGCCTGGAGTTCCGTATTTTTTTTCAGAAGCTTCTTTTTCAAAAGACACGCCGATTGTATCAGCGCCATATTCAAATGCGGCAGATATGCGGCTTGCAAGTCCGTATCCTGTTGAACATCCGAGAACAAGCACGGTTTTAGGGGCATTTCCGCCTTCTGATGCAGCCTTTACTCCACGGGAAGCTTTCTTTCCCTTGACATAGGCAATCTGTCTTGCGGTATCCTTTGCACACCCGATCGGATGGGCGTTGATGCAGATGTTACTGCGAATCATCGGTTTTACAACCATAATATTCTCCTATGGAATTTTCATTGGAAACGCCTGCAAATATGATCAACGTTTCTCCCCTAAGTTTTATACAAAATGACAGATTTCGTCAATTTGTCAAACTCAAATTTACGGCAAAACCGGCATCCAATCTAGCGCATATTGTAAATTGCCAGGAAATGAAGGACGCTTCCAGCCAGTGCAAAGACATGGAAAATGCAGTGGAATCCCTTGTATTTTCCCAACGAAGCGAAAAGACCGCCGACCGTATAGGAAATCGATCCGGCCAAAAGAATCATCCTGTTAAGCTCAAGGTTTCCGGCTTTGAAGAAGAAAACAGTCATTCCCCAACCGATCACCACATAGGTAAACGCAGCAAAATCCCTGAGACGCGCCCCGAAAATGCAATAAAGAACGATAAGCGCCGCAAGTACTCCCCAGAGAACCGCAATCGGAGCTATGAAATCTGCCTTAAAATATGCAAAAATCAAAGGACTGCATGTGCCGCCTATCAAAACGTACACTGCACTGTGGTCAAGTATTGAAAAGACTTTCCGTGCCGTATGCGGTGTCAATGCGTGGTACAAAGTTGACATCATGTACATTATAAAAAGCGAAGCACCGAACAACGAATAGCCGGATACCATGAGCGGCTTTTCCGGTCCCTTGAAATAAAGCGCCGCACGCATGACCAGAAGAACGATTGCCGCTACGCTCAAACCAGCGCCTATACCATGGCTTATTGAATTGAAGATGTCTTCTCCAAGGCTGTATTGACGGGGCTGCCTTGAATTGTAAGCGATCCTTGCGTTCTGTTTCTGCACCCTAAGCGCACGCCTACGTTCCTTTTCTTCAATGCGTGCCTTGACCTGCTCAGGATTTTCCGCATACATCAAGTCAAGCTCTTTGATTTTTTCCTTTGTCTGTGCTTTCAAGGTTTTGACCGCAGCCTTCTTTTTTGCCGCATATGATTTTCTTCTTATTTTTTCTGAAATATCAGCCATAAAAATCCTTCCTAATTTAAATTATGCCATAAAATCAGGCTTTGTAAAGGTCATTTTACTTCTACCCTTTCTATATGCGCACCGAGGGATTTCAATCTTTCCACAAGATTTTCGTATCCCCTTTCTATCTGATAGACATTGCTGATTACGCTTTCGCCGTGAGCCGCCATTGCAGCAATCACCATGGCCATTCCGGCACGCACGTCAGGAGAAACAAGATGCTCCCCATGAAGCACGCTCGGTCCCGTAACTACAGCACGGTGGGGGTCGCACAAAGTAATCCTTGCACCCATGTTCAGAAGCTTGTCCACAAAGAACATGCGGCTTTCAAACATCTTTTCAAAAATCAGCACGGTTCCTTCAACCTGAGTCGCCACTACGGTCATTATGGAAGTCAAATCCGGAGGGAAACCAGGCCACGGACTGTCATCAATTTTAGGAATCATTCCGCCCAAATCAGTGTTTACGCGCATTTCCTGACCCGCAGCCACGGTAAGCTCATCACCGTCAATGTCCCAGCGGATACCGAGCTTTCCGAAAGAAATCTTAAGAGGACGAAGATCCTTGGGGTTAACGCCTTTTATCGTAATCGTTCCCTTTGTTGCAGCGGCAAGACCGATGAACGAACCGATTTCCATAAAATCCGGGCCGATCGTAAAATCCGTTCCGCCAAGCTTTTTAACGCCTTCGATAGTAAGTATGTTCGAACCTATTCCGCTGATTTTTGCGCCCATTGAATTGAGCATGTTGCACAAATCCTGGACATGAGGCTCAGACGCAGCATTGGTTATTTCAGTCTTTCCTTCAGCAAGAACGGCAGCCATCACAGCATTTTCGGTGGCAGTTACGGACGCTTCATCAAGGAAGATTTCCGTTCCTACAAGCTTGTTCGCCGTAAACTCAAATTTTCCGCTTGTGGTCACCCTTGCGCCAAGCTCAGCCAATGCAAGGAAATGTGAATCAAGGCGGCGACGGCCAATAACGTCACCACCCGGAGGAAGCATAACGGCTTTTCCGCATCTGGCAATAAGAGGTCCCGCAAAAAGGATTGAAGCACGTATTTTTTTCCCTAAATCCTGAGGAACTGCATTTCCCGAAAGATTCGATGAATTGAATTTCCAGGCATGATCATCTATTTTTTCAGCCGTCACACCCATGGACTGCAATATCCTGATCATAACGCCCGTGTCTTCGATATCGGGAATATTTCGGAGGATTATATCCTCTTTTGACAACAAAACCGCGGCAATACAAGGCAATGCGGCATTCTTGTTACCGCTCGCATGAATCGTCCCCTTGATCGGGATGCCGCCCTCTACATGATACTCAAACATTTGTTCCTCTCTATATTATCTTCTATAATACTTATAAATTTCATTCAGATTATGATTCAGCCCATTTTGAAGCAAGCTGTATCAAAACTTCTACGGCATGAATCATCTGGCTGAAACTTGCCCACTCGCTCCTTGAATGATAGTTGTGGCCACCGGTGAAAATGTTCGGCGTCGGTATTCCCATCTCCGTAAGTCTTGAACCGTCCGTTCCTCCGCGTATCGGAACAAAAACAGGCTGCACTCCAGCTTCCATGTAGGCTGCCACAAGATTTTCCACCACATCGGGGCGTGAATCAAGCACACCTTTCATGTTCAGGTACTGCTGGGTATGCGTAACCTGGGCTTTACCTCCGTAAACGGAAGCAACCGTATCCGCAATCTTTTCGACGAGTGCCTTGCGCTTTTCCATGCCGACCATATCAAAATCACGCAGAATCAGGCTGACCGATGCAGATTCTATGGAAGCCTCTACAGACATAGGACAGAAAAATCCCTGCCGGCCGTCGCTTGTTTCAGGAAGCTGAGTATATGGAAGCGATTTGACGAAATCTGCCGCCATCATGACTGCACTGACCATATCCGGACGCGCATTTCCGGTGTGGATTGAATTTCCGGTAAAAACTACGTCAGACTTGAAAGCGTTGAAACATTCGGTCTCCAGCTCCCCGATATGACCGCCGTCAACGGTATATGCAGCCTTGGATTTTATAAGATTGAGCGGAACTTTGTCCATGCCGTGACCGGTTTCTTCATCCGGTGAAAAAATCACTTCGATTTCTCCATGGCGGATTTCAGGATGCGCAATCAAAAATTCAAGCGCCGTCATTATTTCCGCTACGCCTGCCTTGTCATCCGCACCCAAAAGCGTGGTTCCGTCACTGGTAATAACGGTATCTTCCTGCTGGCCTGCAAGATAAAGCGCCGGATCTTTTGCCGGATCCAGGACATTTCCGTAAGGCAGCGTGATTTTTTCTCCATTGTAATTCTTATGGACGATCGGCTTTACGTTAAGGCCTGTAACTTCTTCCACCGTGTCGATATGCGCAAGAAGACAAAAAGACGGCACATTTTCTTTTCCGCTGGAAGCTTTGAGGCGTGCATAAGTATAGCAGTTTTCAGTGGTCTGTACGTCATCCAGTCCCATGTGCTTCAGTTCCTGATTCAAAACCAAAGCCATGTCCCTCTGCTGCAAGGTGCTGGGCATTATACCCTTGTCTGCATTTGAACTATCGCTTTCAGAATAGATTTTCACATAGCGCAAAAATCTTTCTAAAAGGGAACCCGCATAAACCGTTTCAAAAATATTCTCAGAGATATTTATCATACTTATAGAATAACCTAAGACTCATTTTTCTTCAATAAATAAAAATCCCGGAACGAGCCGCTTATTACAAACTTCGTCCCGGGATGCAAAGTTGTATTGAGGCATTAAACCCCAGCGTCAATCACTTTCCGATTTTTTTTCTTACGATCAGAGAACCGACCAAAAGAACCGCTCCGACAATCCAGGAGATAAGTCCGCTTGCGACTATGCCCAGACCTTGCGTCAAGCCTGCAACGAGATATGTGACGAACGAAACGGCAACAACGTGGATTACATAAGGGAGCTGGCTTGAAACATGGTTCACGTGCTCACATTGCGCACCGGCACTTGCCA
>JAFPKH010000170.1:0-6056 GCA_017424825.1 Treponema sp.
GTGGAACTGTAATCAAGGCACGCGGAACTGCAAAAGAAGGCGACGAAAGTTTTTTTGGCGTGCAGATTGTCCCGGAAAAAGAAATGCTTTTGATTGTGGTTGACCACGAAAAAAAAGATGCCGTCATGTCCGCAATCCAAAAACTTGAATGTCTTTCACAGCCTGGAAGCGGAATTGTATTTTCATCTCCGGTTTCACAATTTCATCTGTTGGGAAAAAAATAAATGCAGGATGATTTTAGCACGGAAACTTTCTGGAAAGATTTTACTTCGTACAAAGAAGATTTTGTCCCGGAAGATTTTTCTATTGATAAGGTTCATATTTTTGATTCCATTGATTCGACCAACTCGGAACTTTTGCGCCGTCTGGAAAATGCACGCGATGTAAATGATTTGTCCAAGACTTTGGTTTCAGCCAGCTCGCAATCTGCCGGAAGAGGAAGGGTCGGAAGAAAATTTTATTCGCCAGACAAAACCGGAATTTATTTTTCGTTCGTCCACATTCCTGGAACAAAAGATTTTAATCCAGCGGCAATTACTGCATCTGCAAGCGTTGCCGTGAGCCGTGCGATTGAAAAAGTTTTTGGCGTGGAAACAAAAATCAAGTGGGTGAACGATGTTTATGTCGGTGAAAAAAAAGTGTCTGGAATTTTAGCGGAAGGGTTTTCCGGTCAGTCAGGTTTTGTTCAGGCGGTGGTCATCGGAATCGGAATCAACATAGTCATGGGATCTTGTGATGCGGACATCGGTAAAGCGGGCGGAATAATCAGCGCGGATGCTTTGGAATATTCGCCGTCAACATACCGGTCAAAACTTTTGGCGGCGTGCATGAAGGAGCTGTTTTTTATCTTGGACACAAATCAGGATTTTATTGCCGAGTACAGGGAAAAATCATTTTTAAAAAACAAGATTGTAAAAGTAAGTCCCCTTGCCGGAAACGAATCTGGTTCTTATGAAGCAAAAGTCCTGGATATAACTGATTCCGCCTGTCTTTTGGTTCAAATGGCAGACGGAACGAAAAAAGAGCTTTCTTCTGGTGAAGTTACTTTGCATCAGCTTTGACGGCCGTAAAAATCGTTGCGTTTGCGAAACTGTAGCCGTTTGCATCATTCGGAATCTGGCTGCTCGTTATTTTTATTTCTTTTGAAAAATTCATTGAGTATTCGATTTCCCAAGTTTCATCCATCTTTTTGGATGTCGTTACGAAAAGCACTTTCGTTGATTTTTTTTCAGGCTTGAACGTAATCTTGTTTACCGTTGAAGTGTATTTGCCTGTGTATGTTGCGCTGCCGAGCGAATCAGTCTGGGTAATCGTCATGCTTCCGTCTTTTTCGCAGATTATGGTCGTGGAATATTTTCCGTTTTTAAATTCCCATGTGCCGACCGGTATTTGTGTTGTGAGCGAATTGATTGCACCGCCTATGTCATCTACGATTTCAATCGTCTTGTCTTTGACGGCATTCCATGCACTCTTTCCGGCATTTATTATTGTATCCAGCAGACCTTCTGATTCTTCAGATTCTACTGTTTCGGCGTTTGAATCGTTTTCTCCAGCGGCTTTTTTTGCTGCTGCCGGGCTGATCAAAAATACAGATGCAAGAATAAGAGCGGTAAAAAATTTCATGATTTTCATGTCATTCCTCCTCTTTATATTATAGAACAAATCGGATAAAAAACGGTTACTCACAATCTAAAAACAAAAAAAAGGAGCTTCAAATTCCGTTTGGTTTTTGAAACTCCCTTTTAAAAATGCAATTTTTTATTTTGCCAGATACTCGTTGATGCTTGCGGCTGCTTTACGACCTTCACCCATGGCAAGGATTACTGTTGCGGCACCGAGAACGATGTCACCTCCTGCCCAGACTTTGGTCATGCTTGTTGCCTGCTTTTCATCAACCGTGATGTGTCCGTGCGGATCCGTTTTGATTTCAGGAGTCGTTGCAGGAATCAACGGGTTTGAATTGTTTCCAAGGGCGACAATCACTGCATCACAAGGAATCTCGTGCTCTGAACCTTCAATTGGAACCGGCTTTCTGCGTCCGCTGGCATCTGGTTCACCAAGCTCATAGGTCAGGGCTTTCAATCCGGTTACACGGCCTGTTTCTGGATCACCAAGGATTTCGACCGGATTTTCAAGGAAGCGGAACTCAACTCCTTCTTCACCTGCATGTTCTATTTCTTCACCACGGGCAGGCATTTCAGCTCTTGTCCTGCGGTAAACGATGTAGACTTTTTCTGCTCCAAGACGGAGAGCCATGCGTGCTGCATCCATGGCAACGTTGCCACCGCCACAGACAACGACGGTCTTTGCTTCATAATATGGTGTGTCTGCTTCACCTTTTTTATAGGCTTTCATCAGGTTTGCGCGGGTAAGATATTCGTTTGCAGAGAAAACACCGATGTAATTTTCACCTGGAATTCCAAAGAATTTCGGAAGTCCTGCGCCTGTTCCGACAAATGCTGCATCGAATCCTTTTTCTGTAAAGAACTGCTGCAAAGTTGAAGTCCTTCCGACAAGGAAATTGTATTCGAAATGAACGCCCATTTTTTCAAGGTTTTCAACTTCTTTCTGTACGATTGCCTTTGGAAGACGGAACTCAGGGATTCCGTAAACCGTAACGCCTCCTGCTTTGTGGAATGCTTCGAAAACGGTCACGTCATGACCTGCTTTACGGCAATCTGCTGCAACCGTAAGACCAGCCGGACCTGAACCAACGACGGCAACTTTTTTTCCTGTTGACGGTGCAACTTCGGGTACAGTCGTAAGATTGTTCTCACGCTCGTAGTCTGCCACAAATCTTTCCAAGCGGCCGATGCTAACTGATTTTGTCGGGTCTTTCTTTGATTTTCCGACCGTACACTGACCTTGGCACTGCTTTTCCTGCGGACAAACACGGCCACAGATTGCAGGCAGAAGATTCGTTGATTTGATTATGTCTGCGGCTTTTTTGAATTCGCCTTTTGCAACTTCCGCAATGAATTCCGGGATGCGGACGTTTACAGGACATCCGTTTACACAAGGCTGATTCTTGCACTGAAGACAGCGGTTTGCTTCAACGACAGCCTGCTCCTTTGTATAACCAAGCGCAACCTCGGTCATCTGCCTTGCCCTGACTTTCGGCTCTCCGCTCGGCATTTCCATCTGCGGAATGCTCATCCTGTCTTTCGGTGTGAGAGCGCCTGCGGCAATTTTTTCCTGAAGTTTTTTATATTCTTCTTTAGCTATTTCGTCCAATTTTTCCTGTGGGATATATTCTGCCATTTTTATTTCTCCAATTTTTTGGCTTCGGCTTCCATCTTGCACTTGTGGAAGGCTTCTGTTTCCTGCGGCTTGAATGATTTCATGCGCATCATCATATTGTCCCAGTCAACCTGGTGAGCGTCAAAATCCGGTCCGTCAACGCATACGAACTTTGTTTTGCCGCCGACGCTTACACGGCAGCCACCGCACATGCCTGTTCCGTCAATCATGATTGTATTGAGGGAAACTGTTGTCTTGATGTTGTATTTTTTTGTAGTTGCGGCACAGAATTTCATCATGATCGGTGGTCCGATGGCGATTACTTCTGCAGGCGGAACATCGCTCTGGCACAATCTTTCAAGCGGAACGGTCGTAACGCATTTTTCACCTTCTGATCCGTCATCTGTACAGATTATGACTTCATCACAGACGGCTTTCATTTCATCGACGAAAATCAAAAGATCCTTTGTCCTTGCACCTTCGATCAAAATGACTTTATTTCCAGCTGCTTTCAATGCCTGGACGATAGGATAAAGAGGAGCCGTACCGAATCCTCCGCCTACGCATACAACCGGACGGTCATATTTTTCAATTACGCTCGGTGTTCCCAACGGACCTAAGACTCCGCCGAGATAATCCCCGACATTCAGCTTTGACAGTTTGTAAGTTGAAGCACCGACAGGCTGGAATGCGATTGCGACCCAACCTTCTTCAGCATTTGCATCTGCAATCGTCAATGGAATGCGCTCGGTCAAATCCTGGTCTACCTGGACGATCAAAAACTGCCCGGCTTTACGGTTCTTGGCAATATCTGGAGCTTCAAATTTAATATAGAAGACATTCTCAGACAGTTGTCTTTTTTCGATGATTTTGTTCATACGTATTTCCTTACACTAAAATATCTGCTTTAAAAAAGGTACGTTGATTATACAATAAGAAGAAAAAATGTTAAAGTAAGTAAGACGCTTTTATAATTCCATTATTTTTCCGACAATTAATGGAGTTTTTGGAAAAATTTGAAGGAGGAAATATGAAAAATGTACGTTTTCTTTTTGTTCTGATTGTCCTGGCCGCCTGTGTGATTGGGGGTGTTTCATGCTCTAAAACCGGAACCTGCGATGAATGCGGCAACAAAAACGTAAAGCTGTATAAAGTTGTGGATGAAGACAAGACTTTATATCTTTGCTCTGATTGCAAGAAAAGCTATGAAATCAATCTGGAAAACGAAAAAATCCTTTCTGAGCAGTCAGACAACGTGAAGGGCAAAAAAGCATATGACTGGTATTCTTCAATCAGCCAGCTGGAAACTTATATAGTCGATTCCGAGCCTTATATAGTCCGCGTACAGGTCGTTCTCGGATATAAAAAGAATGACAAGAAAACATCTTCCGAAATCACTTCACGTAAGATTGAAATTACGGATATCCTGAGGAATTTCTTTTCAAAGCAGACACGCGAAAGCTTGAAAACTTCCAATGAAAGGGCGCTCCGTCTAGAAATCCTCAAGCTGATCAATGAATCTGTCCTTGAAAATTCAAAAATCCTTGACGTGCGCTTTACGAATCTTGAAGTTATTCAAAAATAGTGCGGATTTTTTGTGAATGCATTTTTCCGCCGGTAAAATATTGAATCTCTTTGTATCCGGCTTTTTTTGCAAGATTTAATGCCTTGTCGAATGCGAAATCCAAATGTTCCGGGCTGTGTGCGTCCGAGCTGATTGTAACCGGGACATTTTTTTCGCACAGCATTTCAAGGAATTCCATGGAAGGATAAGGTTCATCAAGATAGCCTCTTGCCATGCCTCCCGTGTTGATTTCCACGCATATACCTGCACTTGCGATTGCTTTTGCTGTTTCACTGATTTCGTTTTTATACCAGGATTCGTTTTCGTCAAAAAGCTTGTCAGGGGCTTTCGGTGAGTTTTGCTTTCTGATCAAATCACAGTGCGCGAGTATCGTGAAATTGCATGTCCTGATCATTGTGCGCTCAAAATCAAAATATGCCTGAACAGCTTTTTTGCGGTCGCCGCCGAATACGGTTTTTATTTTTTCCCTTGTTTCTGAAAAAATTCCGTCTGCTTCAAAAAATCCTTTTTCGCCCGGAACATAATGGACGGCTCCAATCAGAAAATCTGGTGCGAAATCAGCATAGCGTGAAAAATCAGGAGCGCACACACCTTGGATAAAATCTGCTTCAAAACCTGTCTGAATTTCAATCTGACCGGAATACTTTTCTTTTAGCCGTGCAATTTCCTGTGCATAAAGCGGATGGTCTTTGTATGAAACATGCCAGTCGCTTGCAAACGGAAACATTGAATGAGAGCTGAACCCAAGGATGTCAAAATGCTTTTCAACGGCAGCCTTTACCATTTCTTCGGGACTTGATTTTCCGTCGCAAAAATTTGTGTGCGTGTGATAATTTGTTTTCATGAATTTTTCCATAGTCTACAGCGATGTTCTCCAGTTTTCGGTTATGTTTTTGAGGTTTATGAAATCAATCGAAAAATCAAGGTTGGAAGCTTCAGTTCCTATGTGCTCGTTGTTTTTCGCCGCATCGTTGATTTCCCTTGCAAGTTTTGAAAGACCGAATGCATTTATTGAGTCGCAATATTCGATAAGTCTTTCGGAAAGATTTTCGACAGATTTGAAATCTACCGGTGAATTCCTAAGGGCCTGCTTGATTTTATCCATGACGATTTTGCTTTCTTCAAAAAATGCATCGAGCATGTCTTTTGCTTTTTTGTCATTGTTTCCAACGCCGTCCATAAAAGCAGTTACGTCCCAGATGTCTTCGGTTTCATTTTTTAGCCTTGCCAA
>JAFPKH010000171.1:0-7080 GCA_017424825.1 Treponema sp.
ACGCTGTTGCAGCAGTAATAAAAGCGATTGCAGCAACTGAAATCAAAATCTTCTTAACAAGTTTCATAGGCATCTCCTTCCTTCGTTTGGTTTTCAAAGTTTACAAGTTTAATATAATCCTAAACATCCTAAGGAGCATGAATCTAAAATTAGAGTTTTATGAGAAAACATTCAGAAATCATTTAAAACAAAAATCCCCGGATCAAATTGAATCAATCTAATCCGGGGACCTTTTGATTTTAGATAATGAATTTCTAAAACCGGGATTTTTAAATATCTATTTTTACAATCTAAATCCAGCCAATATGACTTTCATACAAGCAATCAAATCATTCCGTAAAAAAAACTCCCGGAACAAACTAAAGTGCATTTCAATCTGCCCGGGAGAAATGTTGGTTTAGAATGACAACTCGCTGATTTGCTTATTTGCGCTTTCCATAAGCTCGTTAAAGCGCGCTTCGAGCGCATCCATTTTTTCCTTTAACTCACCTTTCCATGTTGATGGATCCGGCAGATCTTTGTAGTCCTCATTGGTTTCCATGCTTGCGATTTCGTTGCCGATTGTGGCTATCTTGTTCTGCAAATCCTGCAAGAAATCAAGCTGGGAATTGGTATTGAGTGCTGTGTCGCCCTCGACAAGATCCTCAAGCTCTTTAACATAGCCTTCATATTCTTCTACGAAAGCTGCCTTGGCTTCCGCATACTTATCTCCACAGGAGATGAACATAGAACCTGCTACCAATGCAGCTGCTGCCAAAACCAAAATCTTTTTGAACATTTTCATACAAACCTCCAAATATTATTGTACCTTTTGTTCTGGCTTATTTATAATTTTTCCGGTCAAAAAAGTCACTACCCAAATGGGGAGCATTTTTGATTTTCTCGTTGAAATTTCCCTAAAATCTCCAATTTTTTTATTTTTTCGTTACTATTGACAGAAACATTTTATTATGTTACTCTTGATAGTAACAAGACACCTTATTTATCCGAGGAGAAATCAAAATGGAAAAAAGAGAATTAAAGGAAAACAAAAAGAAGGGAATCAGCCTCAAAGACCTGCTTCTTACCGCCGTTCTTTTGGCAGCCGGTGCAGTGCTTAAATTTTTCGTAGGAAACTTCGTGAACTTTTTCGGAATGAAACCGAATTTCATCATTGCGATGTACTGCATGGCTATCGTTCTTATCCGCCCGAAAATTTATTACAGCATTATAATCGGTCTTATCGCCGGTGCAATCTGCCAGTTCTTCCCTGGAACGCCGTATCTGAACTTTGCGTCTGAATTTGCCGGCGCATTGGTCATGGGTCTTTTGATTATGATTCCTGCAAAATCAAAAGGTGCAAAAATTGCATTTGCAGCAATCAACACATTCATAAGCACGATTGTTTCAGGCGGGCTTTATACGGTTCTTCTGTTTGTCGTCATAAAATCAGACCCGACGGCAATTGTGGCTTATGTTCCGATCGTACTTTCAACTGCCGCACTCAATGCAGTAATTGTCGGCGCACTTTACTATCCGCTGATGAAGGCACTCAAAAAAGATGTCGTTTCTGAACCGGCAAAAACAGAGCCAGCAGAAAGCACAGCCGAAGCAAAATCAGAATAATTCCCAAAAAAGGATTCTTTAAATTATGATTGACATACAGGAACTTACATTTAAATATGCATCATCTGCCGTGAACGCACTTGATAAAATCACGCTGAAAATAGAAAAAGGTGATTTTGTCGGAATAATCGGCGAGTCGGGAGCGGGAAAAACAACATTGTGCAATTGCATAAACGCTCTTATTCCGCATCATTATAACGGTGATTTTTACGGCAGCGTAAAGATTGCAGGACAGGATACTTTTGACACAAATCCAAGCAAGCTTGCCCTTAAAGTAGGTTCCGTATTTCAAGACATTGAAAGTCAGCTCGTGAGTTATTTTGTTGAAGACGAGATTTTGTTCGGGCTTGAAAATTTCGGAGTCCCTGCTGACCAGATTGAAGAAAGAATTAATTCCGCATTGGAGTCGCTTGAAATAACCGAATTGCGTCACCGTGAAATTTCTTCATTGAGCGGCGGACAAAAACAAAAGGTCGTGATTGCGGCAATCCTTGCTCTTGAACCGGATATTCTTGTCCTTGACGAACCGACCGGCGAGCTTGATCCTGCATCATCCGTGCAGATTTTTAAATTGCTTAAAAAACTCAACGAAGAAAAAGGCATTACGGTTGTCGTTGCAGAACAAAAAATCATGCTGCTCTGCGAATATGTAAAAAAACTGATTGTGCTTGAAAAAGGAACTTGCGTTCATTACGGCGAAATCCGAAGCACGCTCACGCATCAAAAAGAAATGGAAGAAGCCGGCATAAATTGTCCGCGAGTTCTGACGCTCACCGGTAAAATGGCTGATGAAAATCTGATTCCTTCATCATTTGAAAAAGAAAATCGAATCTGCCTTAACGCACATGAAGCCGCAGATTTTGTGAAAGATTGTCTTGGAGGAAAAATCTAATGAGCGAAAATCAGGTTGTGCTTGAATTCTCCGGAGTGAGTTTTTCTTACAACGAAACTGCAAACGTAAAAAATCTGAACGTAAAAATAAACAAAGGTGATTTCACGGCAATTATCGGTTCAAACGGTGCGGGGAAATCTACTTTTTCAAAACTTTGCAACGGACTTTTAAAACCAAGTTCAGGAGATGTCCTTGTCTGCGGAAAAAATACAAAAAAAGAAAAAGTGAGCACCCTTGCAAAAACAATAGGATTTTTGTTCCAGAATCCCGACAGGCAGATTTGCTGTTCTACCGTAAAAGATGAAATTGCATTCAGCTTGAAAAACAACAAAATACCGCAGGAAGAAATCAACAGGCGGATTGAAAACACGATAAAAGAATTTGGATTCAATCCTGATGTGGAGCCGTTCAACATGAGCCGTGGCCAGCGTCAGCGTTTGTGTCTTGCATGCCTTATTGCACTGAATCCCGAAATCCTTATTCTTGACGAACCAACGACCGGACTTGATTACCGAGAGTGCATGGAGATGATGGAAAAAATCCGTGGGCTGAATAAAAACGGAACCACCGTGATAATGGTCTGTCATGATATGGAAGTTGTCCTTGATTTTGCAAAATCAGTCATCGTAATGAACCGCGGAGAGATTCTTGCAAACGGCGAAACACGCAGCATACTCAGCAACAAGGAACTGCTTGAACAGGCAAGGCTTCTTCCGCCGCAGATTGCACAGACCGCAATGATTTTAGATGAAGTGACAGACCGGGATATTTTCAAAAATATTTTTACCGTTGATGAAATGATTGCAAAAATCAAGGAGCTTGTAAAATGAAAGGATTCTTAGACTATCTTCCGGGAAATTCTATTCTGCATAAAATGCATCCGCTTGTAAAAATTTTTGTTTCCATTTTGATTTGTGCAGCAGCTTTTTGTTCTTCAAATTATTTTTATCTGCTCGGAATAATTGCATTCAACATTTTGCTTGGTATAATCGGCAACGGAAAAGAACACAACGGACTTTTGAAAAGGACTTTCGGAATTTTAAAAGGTCTTTTGAAAATGTCTATATTCCTTTTTATACTTCAGCTTTTGGTAATCAGAACGGGAAAAATTGTTGTTCCGATCGGCAGCTGGGGATTCACCGACGTTGCAATAAGAAACGGACTCCTTTTGATTCTGCGTCTTACGGGTGCCACATTGCCGCTTTCCATTTTGATTTCGGTCACAAATTTAAATGACCTTTCGAATACTATTGTAAAAACTTTGCACATTCCTTACAAATATGCCTTTACCTTTACAAGCGCAATCCGTTTTATTCCGGTGTTCTCCACAGAAATGTCAGGGATAATGGAATCGCAGAAAGCACGCGGCGTTGATTTTGAAGTGAAAAATCCTTTCAAAAAAATCGGAATGATTTTGCCGCTTTGTTTTCCACTGCTCGTATCTTCCGTAAGAAAAATCGAATCTACCGCAACGGCCGCTGAATTACGGGGTTTTTACCTGCGCACCGGGAAAAGCTGTTTTAAGCAGTACAAAGTCCACTTGTGCGATATAATCTTCATGCTGCTCGGAGCCTCAATTTTGGCAGGGGCAATTCTTCTCAGGATATATTTTTAAAGCTTCTGTCATCAGAATCAGTATATTCCAACTCCTAATAATTAAATTGTTTCCTAAAAAAATTCTAGGTTTTTTTTAAGAAAATTCTGCTCAATAATAATACTTAGGAAACACCGATTGAAAATTTTGCTGCTATAAAAAAATAAGGAGTTGGATGTGCCTGAGAAAATTAAACAACCACTAACCACGCGAGAAATTTTTAACAGAGCCTGCTACTATGTGCTGCGTATAGCCGTAGTACTTTATGTGGCCCTGTTGTTTTTACCTGGAGTAAATCCTGCAAGAATAACCGAAAGAATAAACAGAAACCTTTCGCTTTTCACTTCGGGATTCCTTTACAACAGTCTTACAGAATCAATGGGACGCTATATCAAGAACGGCTGGATTCCTGAAGCTACAATGCGTCTGGTATTTTTCTCCAGCATGTTCTGCTGCTTTGGTGCAATACTTGCAGGTATCGGCGGATGTCTTTCGGTCGGTAACAACAAGCTCAAGAGACCCGGAAACTTTCTTATGATCGGCGGCGGGCTTCTTGGTTCAATAAGCGTTTTTGGAATCAACAGCGCAAAAAATCAGCTGGCGAATCTGGTTGCGGAAAACCCGGGCTTTGCGGATAAAACAAAAGCACTTTCCCCGGATGGAATCAAAGTGTTTATGATTATTGCAGGGCTTGTCCTTGTTTTTGCAGTCGCATCCCTGATTTTGACTCCTTCACCGGCAAAAGGCGAGAAACCGCACATTGAACCAAAGTTCAGGTTGTTCCTTATGTTCATGCCGTTCGTCCTTCTGCTTTTCGTATTTGCCTACCTTCCTTTGTGGGGATGGCGCTATGCTTTCTTTGACTACAAGGCAGGCGACACTCTTTCAATGGACAAGTGGAGGGGATTCTACTGGTTCACGTATCTTTTCAAAAATGCGGCTACGGCAAAAGACATTGGCCGCGTTATGGCGAATACATTGATTATGTCCGGCATCGGTATTGCGACTTCTTGGCTTCCGATGGTGTTCGCAATCTTCCTTTCTGAAATCAAGAACATGCATGTCCGCAGAATCATCCAGACATGTACGACCATTCCTAACTTTATTTCATGGGTTTTGGTCTATGCAGTCGCATTTGCAATCTTCAGTACGGACGGATTTGTTTCGAGCATCTTTGTGCAGCAGGGAATATGGGACAAGGGACAGAATCTTTTGCAGGACGGCTCCAACACATGGCTGAAAATGTGGGCGTGGGGTACGTGGAAAGGACTTGGATGGGGTTCAATCATATACTTGTCAGCAATAAGCGGAATTGACCAGCAGCTTTATGAGGCGGCAACCGTTGACGGAGCGGGTCGTTTCCAGAAAATGTGGCACATCACTCTTCCAGAATTGGTTCCGACATATTGCGTCCTTCTTACTCTTTCAATCGCAGGTATCTTGAGCAACGGTATGGAACAGTACCTTTGTTTTGAAAATCCTCAGAACACAAAGGCCATCGAAGTTCTGGATTTGTATGTGTATAAAATCGGTATCAACGGTGGACTTATACCGCTTTCAACTGTTGTCGGTATGTTGAAGTCAATAGTCAGTGTCGTGCTTCTCTTCCTTGCGAACAATATTTCAAAAGTTGTCCGCGGTCAGAGCGTAGTGTGATTTTGAAAGATATCAGAGGAGAAAACAATGCAATATACAAAATCTGTAAGAACGAATCATCTTAAATCCGGGGATATAATCTTCAACACACTGAACTATATATTCTTCATTACGTTCACTTTGTTGTGCATATTTCCGTTTTACTATCTGTTCATCAACACGATTTCAAACAATACGTTGGTAAGTCAGGGTGTAATCAACTTTTTTCCGCGGCAGGTGCATTTCAACAACTACATAAGCATTCTGACAAGCAACGGAGATTTGCTCAGATCGCTTTTTGTAACGCTTTCCCGCACGATTTTGGGAACCGGTCTCATGGTCATGGCAAGCGGCTTCATCGGCTATCTGATGACCAAAAAAGAAATGTGGGCAAGAAAATTCTGGTACCGCTTCCTGATTATAACCATGTATTTCAATGCAGGTATAATCCCGGCGTTTATGACCATGCAGATGTTGGGACTCACGAACAACTATCTGGTCTACATCATCCCGGGAATTGTCGCGCCATACAACATCATTTTGGTAAAAACCTATATTGAATCAATACCGGCAGAACTGGAAGAGTCCGCAGCAATTGACGGTGCTTCCTACTGGGTGATTTTTACAAGAATCATCTGGCCGCTGTGTAAACCGATTCTCGCAACAATCGCAATCTTCGGTGCAGTCGGAAACTGGAACTCATTCCAAGACTCACTTATTTACATGCAGGCACAGCCAAAACTTTTCACTTTGCAGCACAGGCTCTGGAACTACCTTAACCAGACGACAAACCTTGCAGCACTCATGTCCGCCGGAACATCCGCAATTTCAGATGCGACAAGGCAGGCTCTTTCAAGCGGAAAAGTCATCAAGTATACAATCTCCATGGTGACGGCAATACCGATTCTTATCGTGTACCCGTTCCTTTCAAAGTATTTTGAAAAAGGTATCATGCTTGGAGCGGTAAAGGGTTGATTTTGGGGAAATATTTTCATCGGCCAATTTTTGGATTCCGTGAAAAATTAGCATATAAGAAATGGTTCTTTTTAGAGGAGGAATTATGAAAAAAATGGTAAAGGCAGCTGGAATTGCTGCTCTTGTACTCGCAACCGGCGCAATGATGAGCTGTAACGGAAAATCAAATGCCGGCGCAAAAACTAGTGATGCCAAGGATTCTGCTTTGGCTTCAATCATTCCGCAGAAGACCGTAACGCTTCAGGTATACGATCAGCTTGCCAACTATTCCGGTGAGCAGATTGGATGGTTCGGTCAGATTATGCTGGACAAGTTCAACGTCAAATTGAACATCATCCCTGAGTCTGGAAACACCTACACAACACGTATGGAAAATGGA
>JAFPKH010000172.1:0-2681 GCA_017424825.1 Treponema sp.
ACGGAGTCCTCAACGCTCTTGCGGGTGCCGAAAGAATTTTTGGCGTAATCGATGAGGAGAGCGAACTTGATGAGGGAAACGTCACACTTGTGAATGCATCCGAAACATCATCGACTGCATCAGGTGACGGAAAGTCATATCTTGTACAGTCCTTTGCTTACACAGGCGAATGGGCTTGGAGAGTTCCGGCCGGAATGGAGGTTCCGGGGTCGTCCGAAAATCTTCCGTCCTATGCCGATGACAAAGAGCACAAACTTCTTCGACTCCGTGGTGATGTTGATTTCAAGATTGATTCGTTCAGCTATGTCCCTGAAAAGGAAGTCCTCCACAATATAGTGCTCCACGCAAAGCCGGGTGAAAAGATTGCCCTTGTTGGTTCGACAGGAAGCGGAAAGACCACGATTACGAATCTTCTGACACGCTTCTATGACATCGAGGACGGAAAGGGAACAATCACTTACGACGGAATTCCTTTGAAGGAAATCAAAAAAGATGATTTGAGACGCTCGCTCGGAATGGTCCTTCAGGACACCCATCTTTTCACCGGCACAATCCGCGACAACATAAAATACGGAAACCTTGAGGCATCTGAGGCACAGGTTCTTGCAGCCGCCAAACTTGCGAATGCCGATACGTTCATACGTCACCTTGAAAAAGGTTACGACACTGTAATCACCGGGGACGGAGGAAATTTGAGTCAGGGCCAGAGACAGCTTCTTGCAATTGCACGTGCTGCAGTTGCCGATCCTCCTGTGCTGATTCTTGACGAGGCCACATCATCAATCGACACGAGAACCGAGGCGCTCATAGAAAAAGGTATGGACAGTCTCATGGAAGGAAGAACGGTATTCGTAATCGCGCACCGTCTTTCCACAGTCCGCAACGCTGATGAGATAATCGTCCTTGAAAAAGGTCAGATAGTCGAGCGCGGAAACCACGAGGAGCTGATGTCAAAAAAAGGTCGCTACTATTCACTCTACACCGGTGGAATAGAGTTGGACTAGTGATGGACTGCGGTTGCCTGAAAAGTTAAAACCGAGTAAGGCCTGATGTCCTTGATTTTAGTTTTAATATTTTTGTCATTGCCGGATCCATTTGTTTTCACAACGAAGTTTCTAGTGGACGTCGCTGAGAACAAATCCGGCAATTTTTTTTGGCGGATTTTCCTGGCAAGTTTGATAAATATCCATCAGATTTACATAAGGTTTTGCCGCCAGTAAAATATCTGCCACCGTATCTCCAAACGTCATTTCCTTTTCTGAATCTTTCTGAATCTAGACTTTTTTTCCTGTTACGTTCTATAATTAAAGTTGGAAAAGTGGAGGTGTGTTTATGAAAAGGAGAGGACTCTTATTTAACAGGTTGTTTTTGTTTGTTGGTAGTTTATGCATATTGCCCGTATTTATTTCTTGTCAAAATTTTTTTAGCGGCGCGGACTTAAAACGTGAAGTCGAAAACGCTGTTGCCTATGCCAATGCACAAAACTGCTCCTTATATTTAAAATCTGATTCCGCGTCGGGAAGTTTTTTGTCCGAGGGGGAGATGAAATGCAAGGTCGGCTACACGACGGACATCCAGTTCACTCTGAACCAAAAAGACTATTTCTTTGTTTCGCTTGAGGCCGTCTCCACCGCCGATGAAAAAAAGAGTCGCGAAGACTGCGTTGAGTTTACGATAAATAAAGAAGAGAGCGACAGCTACAGGGGCATTTACATAATCGGTGTGAAGGTTCTTCGATATGCCAGCGACATTTTAATCAGACCAAAGTGCATGGAGATTCCCTGCATATTGAGCCATTCTCCCGCATCGAAATCACCTCAGTTTGCGAATACGCCGGTGGTAATCAATTTTAATGTGCCGATGGAAGACAGGGAGACAACAGCGGAGAAAAGTCTTTTTAATTTTGAGAACATTTCCATATTCTATAATGGCGAAGATATGTCATCCTATTTTGATGAACCGGAGTTCAATGCCGATAAAACAGTTCTTACCATAAGACCGATAGGAGCGAAAATAAAAAAGTTCATTGAGGAAAAATATCTGAATTATCTGGACATTGATTTTTCATTTTCAGATACGATTGCCGCGACAAATGGTGATGTCTCTTTTCCGCTAAAGCAGGACTCAAATTCAAATTTTTCGGTCCGCTATAATTCAAGCGTTGAAGAGACCCCTCCATTACGCGGAGATTTTTTTGTTACGCGATATGATGTTACACTTGATTCCGCTCCTGATCTAGACGAAAAATACATCCTTCCACAAATAGTTTACGATGTTTACGATTACTACACGTTTGATTATGTCTCAATTTTGATGCCTTCCACGTTCTACATATATGGAAAATTCTATGACAAGGATTCCGGAGTGCAGAGTATAGAAGTTAGTGAAAGCTTGAAAGACAAAGTTGATTATGGAGACTATAAGGAGACAGTAACCGTATATGATTGGAAATCAGCTGATGTTAAATTCAAAAGAGATGATAACGGCTGGAATTCCTTTGTTCTGAAATATACTATGCAGGAGTCATTGAAAGAAAAACCTGGCTCTGGAGTGTTTGAGCTGGCTGTCACCGTAAAGGATGCCTGTGACAATGCTGCCGAAAAAGAAATATTCTACGTGAATTATGAGGAGTATAACAATTTGTATTATACTAAGGTTCACTGGACTAATTCTTCTGGTGA
>JAFPKH010000173.1:0-3007 GCA_017424825.1 Treponema sp.
ACAATACAGACTGGAAAACAAAAATAAAACTGACACCGAGCAGGTCATTCGGCTTCAGCAGCCCGGCATGGAATGAAAACCAAGCAAGTGCAGCCTGCATAGTTAATTTTTCAGGCATTGACAGCGAAGGATGGATGAGCGCTAGATTCTGGAGACAAAACCTTGGAAACAACAGTATATATATAGTCCTTGACATATACAAGGATGGATACTTCATACCGGACGCAAGAAGAGAGTTCTTCCTTTGCAACATAACATATCAGGACCCTTGAAAAAAAATTGTAAATTTTTGCAAATCACTATTGACTAAAAATGTCGTCTGATATATTATACAAACACTTGTTGCGGAATTAGCTCAGTTGGTTAGAGCACCAGCATGACACGCTGGGGGTCACTAGTTCGACTCTAGTATTCCGCATCATCTGGAGAATTAGCTCAGCTGGGAGAGCACCTGGTTTACACCCAGGTTGTCGGCGGTTCGATCCCGTCATTCTCCACTTCAAATTCGGGACGTAGCGCAGCTGGTAGCGCATCTGGTTTGGGACCAGAGGGTCGCTGGTTCGAATCCAGTCATCCCGACGATCAAGAGGAACTGCTTAATGCGGTTCCTTTTTTTTATGCCCGCCGCATTCTGGAATCCGTTTATGAAATACGGCGGTTGTGATTATGCTTTCGTGATTTTCCAGACGCGGTGAATCTTTGCGTTCCTGTAATCTTCCGGGATTGTTTTTTCAGTTATCTCAGCGGCATTGTACAACGGCGTTCCGTCAGATGCTTTAGGAAGCAGATCTTCGGAAAAAGACAGCCGCCTGCTGTTTGTGCTGAAATACAGTACGCCGCGACCGGAAAGTATGCCCAGGCATTTTGAGACAAGAACGCTCCAGTCCCTGTTTATGTCAAGCGTGGAATCAGTTTTCTTTGAATTGCTGAAAGTAGGCGGGTCAAGTATTATTATGTCATACCTGTTGCTTCCGTCCTCATTTACAGGCTCCTCGTTCTTCTGGTTCAAAAATCCAACCGCATCCTGCCTTGTGAAAACATATTTTTTTTCATCGGAAAAATCGTTCAGGAGCATGTTCTTTTTTGCCCAGTCGATGTATGTATTGCTCAAATCAACGCTTTCCACACGTCTTGCACGTCCTTCAGCGGCATATACGGAGAAACTACCGGTGTAGCAGAAAAGATTAAGCACCGATTTTTTGTCGCATGAAGCCCGTACCATATCCCTGAGCGGCCTGTGGTCAAAAAAAAGCCCCGTATCAATATACTCGGGGAGGTTCACGTGGAAAATCTGCCCCTGTTCGAATACAAGACCGCATATTTTTTCTGCGGATTCTATTTTTTCATACTGACCGTTCCTGCCGCTTTCGGTACCGGACTGCTTTTTCCTTGTCTTGGTTATGACATGTGACTTGTCAATTCCAAGAACGGAACATGCGGCTGAAGTCATGGCATCAAGCCAGATTTTTTCATCTTCATCGCTTTTTTCGTAAGGCCTTTCATAAAGATATACATGAAGATATGTCCTTGAAAGCTCATCCGAAAGAACCTGGGCTGCATTTTTGTCATTCCTGCTGATTGCGGCGTTCTGCTCGTTGAAAAAAAGGATTGCAGAAAGCTTGTCGTTCACGTCATCCGGGAGAAATGAATACAAGTCACAGGCAAGCGGTATTTCCGGGATGTCCCTGTCATAGAGCCTGTAGCTGGAAACACGGTTTTTCCTTGCCCATTTTCTGAGATACTTGTACTGCTTTGAAAGCCTGTTCATGAACAATTCAGCCTGACGCGCAATTTTTTCAGGAGAATCAGGTGAATGACGCTTTTCTATGTCTCTGCCCATTCTATCAGCCCAACGTGAAACTGGTCTTCATGAATTTTTCAAGGCTGTTTTCCCATGTAGGAACTTTCATCTTGAGCCCGGAATAGATTTTGCTTGAATCAAGGACTGTGTATCTCGGAAGATATTTTTCTGATTCAATCTCATAAGAAGGAAGAGGATCAAGCTTGCATGTTGAGTTTATTTTCTTGTATTTTTTTGCAAGCTCCAGGATTTTCTTTGCAAAATCGAACTTGGAAACTGCACCCTGGGGCGTATAGTTGTAAAGGCCGTACGGCAATGCGGAATTTTTTCCGAAAAGGCTCGTTGCGTTCTGTGAAGTCTCAATGATCTTAAGTATGACCGATGCGAAATCTTCAGCAGAAGTAGGGGTTCCTGCCATGTCGTTGGCCACCTGTACAGAATCTTTTGAAAGCGCCGCCTGGATTACAGATTTTACGAAATTGTCGCCTGATGACCCGTAAAGCCATGATGTCCTGAGGATATAATACTGGGTCATTTCCTTTTGTATTGCATTCTCACCGTCAAGCTTGGTGTTTCCGTAAACACTTCCAGGAAGCTTGGGAGCATCTTCCCTGTAAGGCGCGCTTGATTTTCCGTCATAGACTGAGCTTGTAGAAATATGGATCAGCTTTGCACCGATTTTTCTTGTTGTACGGGCCACGTTCAGCGCACCGTCATTATTCACGGCAGCAGCCAGCTCAGGATTTTCTTCCGCCGCCTTTATGTCTGTGAATGCCGCACAGTTTACGACGCACGTGATTTTTCCCGGAACGATCTTTTTGGATGTCGTATAGCCTGTCCTGTTCGCCGCCTGATCATGCGACTGGGCAAAAGCCTCCAGCTCCTCCGGTTTAGTTATATCTACTTCGCGGTCGCTTCCCACCCAAGGAATATTTTTCTGCGTAAACAGCCTGCCAAGTTCAGACCCCAACATTCCGTTGCAACCAATAAGCCAAATCATAAAATACCTCGTAATTTTTCGATGCATATATTATAAAAGTCTTGGCAATGTTAATCAACAGGTGATTTTCCAAACGTTCCCAAGACCTGAAAAATGTGATACAATGGATACATGCTAGCTGTTTTTCCAGGGTCATTCGATCCGCCTACATTCGGTCACCTCAATATAATAGAGCGGTGCAGCCGTCTTTTTGATGAGATCGACGT
>JAFPKH010000174.1:0-13476 GCA_017424825.1 Treponema sp.
CATCCATTTTCAATTAAATTATCTATTGCCCTTGAATATTTCGAAGATCCATAAGTATTTATTCTTGACTCATCTTTTACAAGCCTATCATCAACAATAGAATATTGCGTTTCTGAAAGCAAATTTATTAACTCGACAATCAGTTTTTTGGAATCTACACTTCCTTCAAGTATCACTTCCCTTCCATCAGGATCGCTACACTTAACAGGATTATTTCCGGCATAGTGATACAGATTGAAGTTGACAAAATTATACAGTCCACCCATGCCCGGCAAATTTTCATTGTGCTTCCTGGCTTCATCGCTTACGGGAGCAGCCGGCACATACTCCCCCAGAGCCGGATCCACGCTAATCCACCTGGAACACTTCGGGTCGAGATACCGTGTACCCATATAAATATTTCCTTGAGTGGCATTAAGTTGCGTTGTTTTTGATGCGCAGGAATTTTGGGATTTGGTTGCGTCATTTTGCATGAATGAGTAGCGAAGGAGGAAAATGAACAAGTCGGTAATGGTGTCCTGTTGCGTATTCTGCCCCGATGTGGTTAGGAGCAGATACGTTGTGACTAGACATGACTGACGAAAAGAGAATTTTGAGCTGTATTTATTCATTTGTGGAGTTTTCAATGCCTTACCTCTAGTTATTTTTCAAGGGGATACACTCTTGGAAGTCCATCTCTCAAGATCATCGGACTGTCTACGCGGGTCGGTCTTTCAAGTCCATACTCATTGCATCTTGTTTCAAAATCTTCCTGAAACAACATCTCTGTTTCTTTTGTATTCCGATTATATATAAATCCTGTGTCAGTATCTGAATCGTTATAACAAAACCCATAAATGAAGTCTTCTGTTATGCACCACTCACAAATATTGTCAGCAAGACATTTTCCTTTTTTGTCGGACAAATAATATTTATCTTGGAAAAAATGTTTTTTAATATAACATTCTTTTGTTATTTGGTATCCGGTAAATGATTGTTGATTATAAACAAATATAGGCAGTCCTAAAAAAATTATTGCGGTAAACACAAACAATTTTTTTTTCTTTATTGCTGCCAATACAATAAAAAGTATAGACGGAATAAGTAAAATAAAAAGAATTAATCCGTGAACAAGTGTAACTGTGGTAAAATATGCTGCCGCTTCATTCATTTATTTATAATCTCCGTCAATTTCTATTTTCCAAGTATCTGTTATCCTGTAAGGCAATGCAAGCGTTTTTTCAACAGATTTCATGCAGAAGCCATGTAATCCGTGTTTTCCTCTTGAACCCACCATTCTTTTCATATATTCTATCTACAATTTCAATTCGGAGGGGGCATTGAAAGTTGGGCAGTGTTTTGCTTTAAACCTGTTTTTTAATGTCCGATAAACTCAGTATGCGTAAAATCTGTTTAAATTTGGTCCTTTTGTTTGTTGTTTCTTTTTCTTTTGCTCAGACAAAGCCGCTCTACAGGCTTCCTGACAATCCCCCGGAAAAAGCATCCGATGAATCTTCCATGCCTTTTTTGGTAGGAACTGATTCAGGTCTTTTTCAGATAAAAAACGGTTCATACACCGAGCTTTGGGGAAGTGGAAAAGTTTTGAAAATCCTCCGCACGACACCTACTGACGGAGCCGGAAATCCAAGCGTAAAATGGTTTTTCCTTACGAGCAAGGGTATTTTTTCTTCCGTTGACCTGAAAAACTTCACCGACTGCAACAACGGACTTCCTACGCTTACAATCAAGGAATATGAAAACGGGCAGAAAAAGCTCGTAAAGCAGATGCCTCTTTTGAAGGGACTCGGAGTTGACCCTCTTGACCAGAACACATTGATCACAGCTACAAAAGACGGAGTATATCTGACGCGTGACGGCGGAAAATCTTGGAAGAGCCTTGGTTCCGTAAGCTCAACGGTCGGCATCAAGACAGTCGCCGTAGCCCACATGCCTACATACTCATCTACCGGAGAGATTACAGGTTCTTCGCTAGTTGCATTCATGTCCCACTCAATCTCAGGATTCGCATATTGTTTCGCAGATTCAGCAAAACCGGCATGGAAACTCCTTTCAAGCGGATTCACAATCCTTCCGAGCCTGGATCAAGTGGATGAAATCGGAGACATAATTCCTATCCTCTGCAAAGAAAATGACACCGTATATGCAGACATTTACTGCTCACAGACATATCTTCCGAAAATCTACCATCTTAATTGGAAAACCAAAAGGGCTGAAACTATTTATTCAGGAAAATCAGCCGTAGAAACAAACGACGGATTCTGCCAGGTGAACGACACTCTTTATTATGCTACGATGGGTGAAATCAAGGGCATAAAGCTTGACGGATCCGCACAGGTGGAGCTTCCGACCCGCTATTCATCATGGAAAAAACAGCTCTTCACCGTTCCAGGACTTGTGAACGCTGCCTTCATTCCACCGAAAACAACAGATTTGCCGCAGCCTCTCCAGCTGAGCGAACTTTGGCTTTTGACCCCGGACAAGACCACGTCACCTTATGATGAAGTGATTGCAGACAAAAAAGCGGTTTACACGCACACAAATTCATTTAGCAAGGCATTCGGCGAGACCGGATACAGCACATACCGCAAGATTCTTAAAAACAACAACCTGAACGCAATCGTCGTTGAAATGAAAGATGATTACGGTGTCCTTAAATTCAAGCCGAACTCAGAATTGCTCAAACAAAAGGGCTATTCTTCGGCATACGGAATTGACGTTGAGAAATTCGTAAAGACATTCAAAGAAGACGGCATCTACCTGATTGCCCGCGTGGTCGTATTCAAGGACAAAAACCTTGTTGATTATGCAGGCGGAAAATATGCGGTCTGGAATTACAACACAAAAAGACCGTGGCTCGGCGTAAAATACTACAACAAGGACGGAACCGCCACTTACTACGATGAAAGTTGGGTTGACCCATACTGTGAAGAAGTCTGGGAATACAATGTGGCCGTTGCGAACGAACTGATTGACCGTGGATTTGATGAAATCCAGTTCGATTACATACGTTTCCCGACCGACGGAACAAACCTTGGAAGCGCATCATACAGATGGAAGGACACCGGAATGGACAAGGAAAGCGCACTTATGTCATTCCTTGCCTACGCCCGCAAAAATGTCAAGGGACCGATCGGAATAGACATCTACGGAAACAACGGATGGTACAGAAGCGGTGTGCGCACGGGACAGGATGTTGAAATGCTCTCACAGTATGTCGACGTAATCTGCCCGATGTTCTATCCTTCGCACTTTGAGCAGTACTTCCTTGAATCAAGCCCGGTGGCAGAACGCCCATACAGAATCTACTTCTATGGAACATACAGAAACCAGGTAATCGGTCGCAACAAAATAGTCGTCCGTCCGTGGGTGCAGTCATTCTACATGGGTGTCCGCTACGATGCAAAATGGTATGACAAAAACTACGTCAAGCGTGAAATCTACGGTGTAAGGGATGCTACCAACAACGGCTACATGTACTGGAACAATGCCAGCAACTATGCAGAGGTAAGCCCTGATCCTGCGCCGAACGAAAAATCTCCGTGGCATGCAGACGAATCGGATTTGCAGCAGCTTTTACCGGCATTTTCTTCACCGGAAAAATTGCGCGAGGAAAACAAGTCCCTGCTCAATCTTTCAAAGCCGAAAGATCCGACGGAAGGCTTTTCCGACATGATCACAGTCTGGGACTCAATCCTTTATCCAACGGCAGATGCAGGCAATGAAAGCAAAAAAACAGCTCAGCCGGCTCAGAAACCATTGGAAAACGCGATTGTTTCCAATAAAACAAAATGACAAATCTCGGATATACAGCTGACGAACCTATAGCGGCAATTGCAACTCCCCTTTCTCCGGGTGCTATAGGAATCGTCAGGACAAGCGGTAAAAACTGCATTGATTTGGTCAGCAAAATCTTTTCAAGGCCGAAGGAACTTTTGTCCGCGCAGGGCAATACTTTGGTCTACGGTTGGATTGTTGAGCCTGAATCTGAAAATAAAAGCTGCAAAATCGATGAAGTCATGCTCGGAGTTTACCGCGCCCCGAAATCATTTACCGGTGAAGACATGGTTGAAATCTTCTGCCATGGTGGTGTTGCTGTAGTGACCGCTGTTTTGAACCTGCTTTTGAAAAACGGATTCAGGCAGGCAGAGCGCGGCGAATACACATTCAGAAGCTACATCAACGGAAAATCCGATTTGACGAAGGCAGAAGCCGTAAAAGAAATAATCGACAGCAAAACAGATGCTTCCAGAGGTCATGCAGCCGGAAGACTTGCAGGAAGCGTCCTTGAAGAAATCTCCTCGATAAAAAAGCTGATTATAGAAACCATTGCCGCCATTGAAGTTGCGGTTGAATATCCCGAAGACGAAGAAACCATTTCAAATTCATTCGATACCCAAAATCTTGTTTCTGCATGTGAAAGGCTCCGGTCACTTGCAGATTCTTGGAAAAGCGAAAGACTTTATCAGGACGGGGCATTGGTCGTTCTATGCGGAAAAACAAATGCAGGAAAATCGTCTTTGTTCAACGCGCTCCTGAAAGAAGAACGTGCGATCGTAAGCGACATTGAGGGAACGACGCGTGACTATCTTGAGGCACAGGCAAGCTTTGACGGAATTCCTGCACGCCTTTTTGATACTGCGGGACTACGTGAAACAGGCGACAAGATTGAAGCTGCGGGTGTCCAGCGCACGAAAGATTTGAGCGGAGATGCAGACCTGATTCTTTATCTGGTCGATTCAACGCGTGGTCTTGATGATGAAGACAAAGATTTTATCAGCCGGCAAACGATACCTCTGATTCTTGTGCAGACAAAAATCGACAAAGAAGGTGCCCATGTCTTGTCCGGTACAGAAATCGATTTCGGGAAAAACACGTGCCGTGAAACATTGCTCCTTTCGTCAAAAACAGGAAGCGGAATGGGAGATTTGGCACGCACGGTAAAAAAAGTGCTTATGGAAAAAATAGGGGCGAAAGATTCAGTTTCTGCGCTTGGTTCGGAAAGACAGAAAAAATCCGTGGAAGAAGCCCTTGAACGGGTGGATCATGCCCTTAAAGTCACAAAAGAAGGATATGCGCTGGATGCAGTGGTGCAGGATCTGGAAGATTCGCTTGATTCTTTGGGCGAAGTGACCGGCGAAGTAACCCCGGATGATATATTGGAAAACATTTTCAGCAATTTTTGTGTCGGCAAGTAAAATTCCATGCTATACTATAAGACATATCTAAAGCTTATTCCCAAGGAGTAAATTTTATGGCAAACATTCTTTTTATCGCAGAACCGAATTTGCAGGCGGCAGATGAACTTCACAGCAAGCTCATACACGACACTTTTTCTTCTGATTTTTCAGCTTTTGACAGCGAAGAAGTTGCCCAGAAAATTGAATCCGGCGAAGTGGAGCTGATATGTGCATATCTGCATGAAATGTCGTCCGAATCAAAGCACAATTTCCTTCAGATTTTGAACCATGATTCCCAGACTCCGTTTATGCTCTGCGGAACGCATGAAGAGCTTCACAAGTATTATGAGCGCGTAAATGCAAGGGTTATCCGTTATCTCCAGACTCCGATAACAATAAATGATTTTATCAAAGTCCTTAAAGAAGAGCTTTCCAAACTGCGCGGAACCGATATAACGGAAGAAAAAAAAGAAGAGCCGGAAGCACCGAAAGACACACGCAAGCACATCCTCATAGTTGATGATGACCCGGTCACTTTAAGAACCATAATGAACTGGCTTAAAAATGATTATGTAACTTCGGTCGTAAAAAGCGGTGCACAGGCACTTGCATTCCTTGGAAAAGAAATTCCGGATTTGATCCTGCTTGATTATGAGATGCCGGTTATGAACGGGGTTCAAACGCTCGAAACAATCCGCTCGGAAGATGCATACAAAAACATTCCAGTCATGTTCCTGACCGGAGTTTCAGATCTGGACTGCGTACGCGAAGCCATCAAGCTCAAGCCGGTGGGATATGTCCTGAAATCAGAAAATGAAAATGCAATAAAGGCAAAAATCAGCGATATCTTTGAACGGCTCGAAAACAACCAGGAATACAAATTCATCTAAAGACAAAACGGAGAAGCTATATGAAAAATCCGTTCTCCCTGCATTTCACAGATGAAGAAGAAAGAAGCGGATTCATCCAGGATTGTGCGCGGATTGATTCCACACGAGTCTTCATTTATGCAACCCTGCTCGGAATCTTCAACCTTGGTCTTTTTATAATCACGCTGATTCATCCTCTGGAACAGTATAAGCCCATACTCAATTTTTGCCTTGGCTTGAATTCCGGGGTTTTCGTTTCATCGCTGATCATCGTTTTCGTTACGGTCTTCTATAAAAAAAATCCGCAGAAACGCTACGGAATCCTGTATGTCATGCTGTGCCTTTATTGCATCGTGATTATGTTTTACGGCGTTTCCACATGCTTGATCGGTGCATACGCATATAAAACGGAAGATTTGTCCATGTTCTACGGATGCCTCATGGTATTTTCATGCATTTTTTTCGTAAATCCGAAGATTGTATTCAACATCGCCATATTTGAATTCATCGGATACGAATTTGTAGTCCACAGAATCCTGAGAAAATACTTCGGAATTGATGTCCTGAACAACTATCCTGCATATCCGTATTTTATAATCCTGATTATGTCAACGGCTTCATTTTTACGCGCAAGGCAGAAGCTCAAGGAATTCCGGGCAAACAGACTTATCAAGCAGATACAGACGGAAGCAGAAAAGCAGAATCAGCTGAAATCACTTTTTCTTGCAAACATGAGCCATGAAATCCGCACGCCGATGAACGCAATCGTGGGCATGAGCGAACTTGCACTTGATTTCGACCTGACAGACGCGCAGAGAAACACAATCCGGCAGATCAGGAATTCGGGCATGAGCCTGGTTTCAATAATCAACGACATACTTGATTTCTCAAAAATCGAATCAGGCAAAATGGAAATAGTCCCCGTGAACTATGATTTGGTCAAGCTGGTAAACGACATAATGAACATTGTCAGAATACGGCTCACCGAAAAAAATGTAGAGCTTAGGATGGAAATAGACCCGGAGCTTCCATGCATGTTCTACGGAGACGACGTGAGAATCCGCCAGATTTTGATAAACCTTGCCGGAAATGCCGCAAAATTCACCGACCGCGGATTTATTGCCATAAGAATTGAAAATCTTCAGAAATATGAGATGCGAGACGGAATAAAAATTTCGGTAATCGACACGGGTATAGGCATAAAAGAAGAAGATTTGAAAAATTTGTTCAGCGCATTCCATCAGGTTGACATGGGCATGAACAGAACAAAAGGCGGTACAGGACTGGGGCTTTCCATTTCCAAAAACCTGATGCACCTCATGGACGGAACGATAGGCGTAGAATCTGAGTATGGAAAAGGCTCCTGCTTTTATATAAATCTTCCGCAAAAAATCACGGACAAAACGCCATGCAAGGAACGCTACCATAAGATTTTTGAAAAAGCAGTTCCCAATCAAAAGGCACCGGGATTGGAAAACATATATCTTTCGGTTCTGGACATGCCGGAAATTGCCGCACTGTTTGCAGAAAAAAATGAAAACGTAAGGTTTACGGCTCCGAATGCCAAAGTTCTTGTGGTTGATGACAGCGACGTAAATCTTCAGGTGGCAGAAGGGCTTCTAAGAAAATACGGTATCGTACCGGACAATGCGGAAAGCGGATATCAGGCACTGGAACTTATAAAGAAAAAGAACTACGACATGATTTTCATGGATCACCAGATGCCGGGAATGGACGGAATTGAAACCACAAAAAAAATCCGCATGTACGAGCAGGGTAAAAATCTTTTGACGATCGTTGCATTGAGCGCAAATGCAGTGAACGGCGCAAAAGAAATGTTTTTGTCCAACGGATTCGATGATTTTCTTGCAAAACCGGTACAGGGAAAAGATTTCGGAGCATGCCTCATGAAATGGCTTGATTCTTCATTAATCCAGAAGATTTCCGCCCCGGAAGAAAAAGAAACCCCGCTTCCAGATGATTTTCCGTTGATCGATGAATCAAAAATCGACATGAAATCTGCGCTGGAAAATGCAGGCGGATTCACCAACTGGATAAAAATAACCAAAACATTCGCCTCTTCAATAACCAAGAATTCAAATCTGATTGAAGAACTGCTTCAAAAAAATGACATTAAAAATTTCACTATCCAAGTCCATGCGCTGAAAAGCTCTTCCAGAATCATAGGGGCATTGCAGCTTTCAAAACAGGCCGAATATATTGAAAGATTAGGAAAAAAATTGCAGGCCATGTATGAAAATGCGGAAAACCTCATCGAAGAAATCCACGGAAAAACCGCTTCCATGCTTGATTTGTACCGTTCGTACAATGCAGTCCTTGAAAAAATCAGGTCTTACGGGGAAAAAACGGCGGTAAAAACGGACATAAGCCCGGCAGAACTGGAAAAAATCATTTCCGCAATCAAAAAGGCCTGCGACTCAAATTCTTTAGAAAAGCTTGAAATTGAAACGGAAAAGCTGAAAAACAAAAATCTCCCGGAAAAACTTTCATCAAAAATGGACGAGCTTATGCAATATGTCGATGAAATTGAATTTGAAAAAATAAAAAATCTTCTGGAAACGCCGGACACAGGGATTAATCAGCAATTTCCCGTAAATTAATCGGTGAAAAGTATGAATTCGGCTTATTTACAAAAATTATAGAAGAATTCTTTAATAAAAAAATGGAAGAATTTGAGATTCTCTTGTATAATGTAATGAGGCCATATCTGCTAAAAATTCATTGAAAATGAAATTTTAGGGATGCCCGCATCACATTTGGAGCTGTCCGTAAGACCTTATGAAACGTGGAAACATCAAAAAACTGAAAAAGCTTGATTTAAGAACTCTTTTGACACTTTCTTTGCTGGGAGTGATTATAGGCGTCGTTATAATCATGACCATGATAAAATTCATAAAATATCCCGAAAGATATCCGCTTTCTGACCTCATCGTATTCATAGTTTTCACATCTTCATCAATTTTAATGCTTGTTTTGCTGATCCGCATCGGCTATTCGGACACAGTGACCAAGCTTCCGACTACAGATGCCTTTATGCTGCATGCCGTAAAAATCATGTTTAAAAAGAAACTGCCGCTGTATGCATCGCTTTTCATAAACGTCAAGAATTTCAGGCACATCAACAGGATAGTCGGTGCTTCATGCGGTGACAGGGTTTTGACCAAATATGCAAAAAAACTGAAGAAATTCCTGCTTCCGAAAGAATACATAGCCCGTCTCGGCGGTGACAATTTCATAGTCCTGATCTACAAGCACCGTCTTAAGGAATTCGTTGAATTTTTGAAGAATATCGAAGTCGACGTGCATAACGAAGGCGGCCCCAAGGATCTGAAAGTCTATTCAAGGGCCGGAATCTACACTTTGTCGGACAGGGACAGCATATCGGAACTGTTCAACTGCAGCTCTATTGCCCTTACTTTTGCCAAAAACTCAAAATCAGAAGATTTCGTGTGGTTTCAGAGATACATGATGGAGCAGACGAACGATGAAAATGAGCTTGCATACCAGTTTATAAACGCAATACAGAACAACAAATTCAAGGTTTACTACCAGCCGAGAATCAACATTGAAACGAACCAGGTTTGCGGCGGAGAAGCTTTGGTCAGATGGGAACGCGACGGTCAGCTCTATATGCCCGAAACATTTCTCCTTACTCTTGAGCGCAGCGGTCTTATAGCAACGCTTGATTTTTTTGTCATGGAACAGGTCTGCAAAGATTTGGCCGCTTGGAAAGAAAAAGGGCTTCCCGTCGTCCCGATTTCATCCAATTTTTCAAAGATGAACCTCCGCGACAAGAATTTCGTCCACAGGATAATGACTATCATCTCAAAATACAGAATCGAAAATTCACTTTTCCAGGTTGAGATAACGGAATCTTTCGGCGAAGACATCAAATATCTGAAATCAGTGTTCGAGCAGCTCTATGTTTCAGGCATTTCCACCATGATCGACAGATTCGGCACAGGCGGATTTTCATGGACTTTGTTCAAGGATCCGAACATAACCGCAATAAAGCTTGCCAAAACGGTCATTGACGGCATAGACGCAAACGGTGGCGCAAACGATGCAGCCCTTTTGACAAGGAACATCATCCATGCATGCCGCGACCTGAAAAAAAACATAATATGCGAGGGAGTTGAAAGCATAGCCCAGCGTGACATGCTTTTGGGTATGCACTGCAACGAAATCCAAGGATTTTTATACGACAAAGCCCTTACTCCGGAAGATTTCGAAAAGGTTCTGGAAAAGAAGATATATAACGAATTTTAAAAGGAGTAAACAGCGGTGTTTTCTTTTAGCTATATCTATCTCGCCGTTTTTGTCATAACGATTGGAGCGCTCTTGTATCTGGCATTGCGGAATTACAGAAATATCGACATATATTATTGGACCATACTCCTTTTTTTGCCGGTGACTACAATCGGGTATTTTGCCCGCAACTCTGCTCAGACATTGGACAGCGCAATAATTGCAAACAGCCTTGTATATCTGGACGGAACTTTCCTTCCGGCAATCTTCCTTTTAAGTACCATGCGCGTGCTTAAAATCAGCATACCGCGGTGGCTCAAGCCTGTAATCTACCTTACTTCGCTCGCACACTTGATTTTGGTGTGGCTCGGTTCTACAAACGGACTCTATTACAAGGATTTGGCATTGGTCACGGGACCTTACGGCTCTTATCTGGTTTCAAACCCGGGAACTCTGCAATTCCTGCATTATGTATACATAGTCCCGATTATCGCAGGTATTTTCGCAATACTCATCTACGCGTGGAAGCACCCCGAAAAATGCCCAAGGTTCACGCTTTTCATTTATATTGTGCTGGCACTTGGAATGTCCGTCGTCTACGCATGTGAAGTGTTCGCCAACATGCATTACGAAGTCCTGCCTTTGGTTTATGCGGTCGGTGCATGGGTTATTGCGCTTTCTTATGAAAGAAACTTCCTCCACAATATAGAAGACATCGTTTCCGTAATCCATGATTCAAGCACGCTTCATGGATTCGTGGCATTCGACCTGCGCAAAAAATTCCTTGGCGCAAACAACACGGCCGTAACGATAATCCCGGATTTGAAATATCAGCATCTTGACAAAGTGATTGATACAAAAATGCTTCCCGAAATCAACATTTTCTATTCGATGATTGAAAAATTCGAAGAAGAGAATTCCGACACAGATTTCATAACGGTGGGCGACAAAATCTACAAATATCAGGTTTCATATTTTTATGAGGACAAAAAAGAAGCCACAAAAGGATTCCTCTTTGAAATCTCCGATGACACGGAAAACCGCCATTATCTTGAATTCGTAAACAATTACAACGAAACGCTCGGTCAGGCAATCCGCACACAGACGGCAAACATCAGGACGATACAATCAAAAGTCGTTCTTGGCCTTTCCGACATGATTGAAAGCCGCGATCAAAGCACAGGAAGCCACGTAAAGCGTACAAGCGACATAATCAAAATCCTTGTTGAAGTCATGACAGAAAACGAAATAGGCGGAATCAGCAGGATTTTTGCGGACGACATAATAAGAGCCGCACCTATGCACGATCTTGGTAAGATTTCAATAGACAACGCAATCCTCTGCAAACCGGGCAAACTCACCGACGAAGAATATGCCATAATGAAGACTCACCCTGTAAAAAGCGGTGAAATAGTTCTTGCAATATTGAAAGGCGTTGAAGAATCACATTTCGTATCGGTTGCATACAATGTCGCACGCTATCACCATGAACGCTGGGACGGAAAAGGATATCCAGAAGGACTTGCCGGTGCTGACATACCATTGGAAGCCAGAATTATGGCAGTTGCAGATGTCTACGATGCATTGGTGAGCAAAAGATGCTACAAAGAACCGATGAGCTTCAAGCAGGCATACACAGTAATGATGGCAAACATGGGAACCCAGTTCGATCCGATCATGGAAACCGTTTTCGTTCTTTCATGCCCTCAGCTGGAAGCATATTACAAAGGATTGGAATAATACGGAAAAGGGAGATTTTATTATGAAAAAAAAGTCACTTATAGCTGTTTCAGCGGCTCTTATCATACCGGCCGCACTTATTTTTTCCGGATGCAGTAAAAAAGCGGCATCTTTAGTAATGAAGGAATTTTACGGCGAAAGCTACAGTGCCGACTCATTCGGAGCGGAAACAAATCAATCTTCACGCACTGATTCAAGCAATGCGGACAACACGGATTATGGACGGAAGCTCATCCGCACAGGGCATATAAAAGTTGAAGTAGAAAGCCTTTCCGACACGCGCGATTCAGTTTATTCATGGGCAGGCAGATTCGGCGGATTCATATTCTCATCTTCCGAGTCGGCTACAAAACTTTCAATGACAGTCCGTGTTCCTGCTGAAAATTTTGACCGAGCCATGGAAGAAGCAAAAGGAATGGGAAAAATCAAAAGCAAGGAAGTGAATTCCGAAGACGTAACGGATCAGTTCTATGATTTGCAGTCCCGCCTTGATACAAAAAAGATTCTACTCGAACGCTACCAGTCATATCTTTCAAAATCTTCGACAGTGACGGATCTTCTTTCAATAGAAGCAAAAATCAATGAAGTTACGTCCGACATAGAGGCAATGCAGGGGCAGATGAACAGGCTTTCCTCAAGGATTGATTTTTCAACGATAAATATAGACGCTACCCTTCCACCGAACATGGCGGAAACAGGGTTCGTACTCCCGGACACAGGCGCACAGTTCAAGGAAATGTTCGGCAATGCAGCAGGATTTTTCAACGGACTTTTGTTCACCGTACTTTACATACTGATTTTCGGCATCCCGATATTGCTTTTGGCAGCACTTTTCTGGTGGATCAGCTTCGGCAAAATCGGCCTTGTCAAAAAACTGTTCAAAAAGATTTCCTCCGGCAAAAAGGATGTGCAGAACAAGCCCTAACTTGTATAAATATTGACAATTAATGCCTGTTTTTGCATAATTAAACTATTATGATTAACCCTTTAGCTAAAGAATTAAATGATATCCTCAAGGACACTACTCCAGGTGCCCTTCTTTCTGATTTGGGAAACAGGCTCTATTTCCCTAAAGGCATAATTGCCCAGAGCGGCGAAGCAAAAAAACTCGGTAAGACTGCAAACGGCACTATCGGTATGACCGTTATAGACGGCACTCCGGTTACGCTTCCGTCAATTCAGGAAAATGTACCGGGACTTACTTCAAGGGAATTGGTTGCCTATGCCCCGACAGCAGGTTTTCCCGATCTCCGCGAAATGTGGAAGCAGGACATCATCAAAAAGAATCCTTTGCTGAAGGACAAATCTTTTTCTCTCCCGGTTCTGGTTCCAGGACTCACCGCCGGAATCTCATATCTTGCGGATTTGTTTTTGGATGAAAGCAAGGCACTCGTTGCAGCAGACCCGTCATGGGACAATTA
>JAFPKH010000175.1:0-5598 GCA_017424825.1 Treponema sp.
ACAAGGTAGGATATTTTTTTTGCCGTGATCTTGGGTTTTTGAGCCAATACATTTTCTTTGTCGAGTTGGATTTTCCCGGATATTTTTAGTGATGGAGGGACTATGCCTGACATCAATGAAAGAAGGGTTGATTTTCCGCTTCCGTTCAATCCGCAGAGTGCAGTAACAGAATTTTTTTCCAGCGAAAAAGAAACGTCAGAAAATAATTTTTTTCCATTATATGATGCAAAAAGATTTTCAACTGTGAACATAAGCATCCTTTTTTAAGACAACAATGAAAAACGGAACTCCGACCAAAGAAGTGATGATCCCAATCGGGATTTCCGAAGGTGCCGTAACCGTCCGTGCAAATATATCCGAAACAAGAAGGAACGAGGATCCTGCAAGCATGGATAAAGGAATCAGCGCGCGGTGTTTTGGACCGAATATGCTTCTCATTACATGAGGTGCAATCAGTCCGACAAAAGAAATTATTCCGCCGGAACAAACTGCGCTTGATGTTGCAAGTGTTCCAGTAAGAAGTATGAATATTTTCATGGAACGGATATTCAGTCCCAATGACCGGGCTGTTTTTTCTCCGTTGCCGAGTATGTCGAGAGATGGTGCGCAAAAAAGAAGGAGGATCAGGGATATGACGGATGGGATCAAAAAGAAAAATACGTCTTCCCACCCTTTTGCGTTGAAGCTTCCCATTGTCCATGCAAAAACGGAATGAAGGTCTTTATCGTGAAGTAAAATCATGAGCGAGCACAGGGAAGAAAAAAAAGTTCCTGTGGCTGTTCCGGAAAGGAGCATTGTAACGGAAGACGAATTTTTGAAAATCAATGAAAAAAAGAAAACCAAAAGGCCTGCCGTAAGTCCTCCGAAAAATGCGAACAATGAAACCGGTGAAAGAAATTTAAGCGAAAAACTTGCAGCCGGGAGAAATCCGTAGATGATGGCTCCGAATGTTGCGCCGGATGAAATTCCGAGTATGCCGGAATCTGCAAGGGGATTGCGGAAAAAACCTTGAAGCACCGCACCGCTTCCACCAAGCAAAGCTCCGCAAAGTATGCATAGTACGATTCGAGGAAGCCTTAGCTCAAAAATTATAAGTCTCTCTATGCTGTCTTCACCGCTTGAAAAAAAATCAAACGGTGAAATTTTTTCTGCTCCTAAAAAAACTGATATGCAGGAGATTAAAATTAAAAGGAAGGTCAGTATGATTATTCCAAAAATTTGTTTTGCTTTCATGTTTGCTTGAAAATGTGCTGACTAATGCTTGCTGCATTAATCAGCACTGCCCTATTTATTTTTTACTGAAAAAAATTTCCTGCAGCGTTTCAAGGGCTTCGAAGATTCTTGGGCCAGGCCTTGTGAAGATGTCTGCATTGATGATTATAACCGCATTGTTTTTTACTGCCGTTATGTTCTGCCATCCTCTGCGGTTCATGACGGCGTCGGTTGAAGGGTACATGTCGTTCGGGAGCAGTATGAAATCTGGATCGGAGGCAATGATGGTTTCTTCGCTTACGACCGGATATGCCTGATCTATGTCGCCGAAAATATTTTTTCCGCCGCATATTGAAATCACGTCGTTTATAAAGGAATTTTTTCCTGCGCTCATGAACGGGACATTATAGACTTCCCAGAAAACGTCCGGTTTGTCTCTGCCTGATTTTTTGATGTTTTCTGAAATCTTTGCAACGATTTTCTTGTATTTTTTTTCAAGCGAATCACCGGTAGATTTGTAGCCGGTCAAGTACGCTATATCCTTGATTTCATCAATTACGTCCGCTATGGTCGCCGCATTGGAAACATAATACGGAATATGGAATTTTTCAAACGACGGGATCAGAAAATCATGCATGCCGCTGTAAATGATTATGAAATCTGGCTTAAATGAAAGGATTTTTTCCAGACTGATTGTCTTTGCATCGAATCCTCCGATTGTAGGAAGCTTTTTTGCCTGCTCAGGATAGTTGGAAACATCGCTGACTGCGGCAATCTGTTTTCCGGCTCCTACTTCATAAAGTATTTCCGTAGAAGCTGCACCCAGCGAAATGATTTTCACAGGCTTTTGCTTAAGAGTCACTTCATGTCCGGTCTTGTCTTTTACGGTGACGGGGAATGGCTTGGCTGAAACGGGGAGTCCCAGCAAGACAACAAAAATAAAGATGATACCATGTTTAAAAAAAAATCTATTCATGATACTATTATACCGTTAATTTATAACGTTATCAACAAAAAGGAGAATTTAATGAAGATTAGTGAAATATTGAAGTCAGACAAACCGAGCCTTTCATTTGAAGTTTTTCCGCCCAAAACGGACACGGCTTATGAGTCAGTAAGTTCGGCGGTAGATGCCATTGCAGACAACAAGCCGTCTTTTATGAGCGTGACTTATGGAGCCGGCGGTGGAACCAGTCAGTATACGGTTACGATTGCCCAGAACATTCAGAAAAAAAATGTGGTTGCCCTAGCCCATCTTTCATGCATTTCTTCGACAAAAGATCTTGTCCGCTCCCAGCTGCAGAAATTGAAGGATGCCGGAATTGAAAATATACTTGCACTCCGCGGTGATATTCCTCAGGGTATGTCAACGGATCATCTTGACTATCATTATGCAAACGAGCTTGCAGATGACATAAAAAAATTCGGCGGATTTTGTATCGGAGGCGCATGTTATCCTGAAGGTCACCCGGATTCTAAAAATCAGAAGGAAGACATTGAGAATCTCAAGAAGAAAATAGATGCCGGATGTGAATTCCTTACAACGCAGATGTTCTTCGACAACAATATTATGTACAATTATCTTTATAAGCTGCGCTCAGCAAATATATACGTTCCGATTTTGCCTGGAATAATGCCCGTGACAAACGGAAAGCAGATTGAAAGAATACTGAAGCTTTCGGGTTCATGCCTTCCGCCGCGCTTTAAATTCATTGCCGACAAATTCGGTGATGATCCTGCCGCAATGACACAAGCCGGTATTGCATATGCAACGGAACAGATTATCGATTTGTTTGCCAACGGAATAAATCATGTGCACGTTTATTCGATGAACAAACCTGAAGTGGCCGAAAAGATTTTGAAAAATCTTTCAAGCATCGTTAAATAAGCCATGACGTATTCTTCCCTTTTTGTTGACCGGGCAGAACCTGGGAGCCTTGTTCCCGATATGGAAGAAGTTTTCCGCTATATGGGTTATGCCCTGAAAGATAGAAAAAATCCGGATGAGATTGTCGGTGGTTTGGCAGATGAAGTCGTAGCGCAGTTTCAGAATCTGATTTTTCCTCAGGCGCTCTATGTTTGCTATCCGATGAAAATCTGCGGTGACACGATTTTTTTTGGAGAAAACAAAACCGAGCATGAGGTGAAAAGCAAGCAGCTTTCAAAATTTCTGGAAGGATGCTGTTCAATATTTCTTTTTGCAGCAACGCTTGGTCCCAAAGTTGACCGGGAGATTCAGAAGGCGCAGAGGCTTGAACCGTCAAGGGCTGTTGTCATGCAGGCTGCCGGTGCAATGTTTATAGAAGAATATTGTGATTTGCTATGCAGGAAATTCAAGGAGATGGCTGCCGAAGAAAAATGCGTTACACGTCCAAGGTACAGCCCTGGCTTCGGAGACATTCCGCTTGAATATCAGAAAAATGTTTTTGAAATATTGGATTGCAGAAAAATAGGCTTGACGCTTATGGATTCGCTTATCATGGCGCCAGAAAAATCTGTGACGGCGTTTGTCGGTGTAAAGCCGGCATAAATTCATCTTGTATTGTTTTGGGAGAAGAAAATGCGGGACGTAAGGAAATATTTAGGAAAGAGGATTCTCTTTTGTGATGGCGGCACTGGTTCCGTACTTCAGGAAATGGGATTGCAGCCGGGAGAGCTTCCTGAAAATTGGAACATAGAGCACAGCGAAAATATTGTTGAGCTTAATTACTCTTATTTTAAAAGCGGTTCCAATATTGTGAATACGAATACTTTCGGAGCTTTCGCCACAAAATTTTCCGGCATACAATCATACAGGCTTGAGGAGATAATAGAAGCGGCCGTTAAAAATGCAAATGCCGCCCGTGATAAAATTGAAAAAGAAAACAGCGACCCGCACTTCATTGCATTCGACATTGGTTCGTGCGGCAAACTTTTAAAACCCCTCGGAGATTTGTCGTTTGATGATGCCGTCTTGCTTTTCAAAAAATCTTTCCGCATTGCATTGGCGCAGGACATTGACCTTATTCTGATCGAAACGATGAATGACGTTTACGAAGCAAAAGCAGCCGTAATTGCTGCAAAAGAAGCTATGGCAGAAACAGAAGTCGAGCTTCCCATATTCGTTACGACGGTTTATGATCAAGATGCAAAATCATTGACAGGATCTTCTCCTGAAGTCATGGTGGCAGTTCTTGAAGGTCTTGGCGTTACCGCACTCGGAATGAATTGCAGTCTTGGACCGGAACAGATGAAGCCTATCGTTTCCCGCCTGACAAATGCCGCTTCCCTACCCGTCATCGTAAATCCAAATGCCGGACTTCCGAGAAGTGAAAACGGAAAAACAGTTTATGATGTAAGTCCTGAACGCTTTGCGGAAATTGTTTCTTCATTCTGCGAAGACGGTGCGCTTGTTGTCGGAGGATGCTGCGGAACCACGCCTGAACATATCCGGCTTTTGGTTGAAAAAGTTAGGGAGCTTGAAAGCGGCGGAAAAATCCGGGCTGAATATCCTGAAGATAAAAACGTTACGGCAATCACTTCATGTTCGCGCTACGTTGAATTCGGTAAGTCACCTGTGTTGATCGGAGAAAGGATAAATCCGACCGGAAAAAAAAGATTCAAGGAAGCTTTGCGCCAGAATGACATTCCATATATATTGAATGAAGGAATAACGCAGGAAGCAAAAGGCGCTCAGGTTCTGGACGTAAATGTAGGACTTCCGGTAATCGATGAAGTTGCTATGATGGAAACGGTTGTGATAGAGCTTCAGGGAATAACGGAACTTCCGCTGCAGCTTGATACGTCCGATCCTGTTGCAATGGAAAAGGCACTGAGGATTTACAACGGAAAGCCGCTCGTGAATTCTGTGAACGGAAAAGAAGAAGTCATGAAAGCTGTTTTTCCTCTCGTAAAAAAATACGGAGGTCTTGTAGTTGCATTGACTTTGGATGAGGGCGGTATTCCTGAAACTTCAGAAGGAAGGATTGCAATAGTCGAAAAGATTTATAAGCGTGCCGCAGATTTTGGTATTGCCCGGAAAAATATAATCATAGATCCGCTGGCAATGGCAGTTTCATCCGATGACAAAGCCGCGCTTGCAACATTGGAAACCGTCAAGTATGTGAAGCATGTGAAAAACGGAAATACAATTCTGGGTGTATCGAACATTTCTTTCGGTCTGCCGCTCCGTGAAATTGTCACTGCAACATTTTTTACCATGGCAATGCAAAACGGACTCAGTGCAGCAATCATGAATCCAAATTCGCTTGAGATGATGAAAGCGTGGACTTGCTTTTGCATGTTGTCAGGATATGATGCGCAGTGCCTCCGGTACATTTCGTTCGCTGAAAAATATTCCGAGCTTCAGGCACAGGTTTCTCCGGCACAAAATCAGGGACAGAAATC